>NZ_CEZPJD010000754.1:0-3883 GCF_983059655.1 Okeania sp. | reverse complement strand
GTGGGAGCATCTTGCTCCCATGAAACAGTGCTATTCATCCCCATCTACCATGACACTAGCAGGACTATCAATATTTTTTACTACATACGCCAACTTTTTTGACCAGCGTTGTCTATGGATCTCATAAAGGGCCATACCAGTTGCTACTGATACATTGAGACTCGGTGTATTGCCTGACATTGGTATAGATACTAAGGCATCACAATTTTTTTGGATGAGAAGGCTTAAACCCTCTGCTTCACTACCAATAACTAAAACAATAGCTCCTGTAAACTTTACGGTATGAATAAGATCCCCATTATCTGCTACAGTACCATATACCCAAAATCCCTCTTTCTTCAATTCTTCCAAAGCACGACTCAGATTAATAACTCTGGCTACCGGAAAATTTTCCAAAGCTCCTGCGGCAACTTTTGTTACAGTCGAAGTTATTCCTACTGCTCGTCTTTGTGGAATAATTAAACCTTGTACTCCCATAGCTTCTGCTGTCCGAATAATGGCTCCTAAATTATGGGGATCGTTGAGACCATCAGCTACTAGCAATATAGGTTGCTCGGTTTTAGATTTAGCTTGAGAAATTAGTTCGTCAAGCTCTTTGTACTCGTAAGGAGATATTTGAGCAGCAATACCCTGATGATTTTTTCTGTGGGTAATTTGATCTAGGCGTCTATCATCTACTTCATCTACGATAGTACCTCTGGCTTTAGCCTCATTGAGCAATGTATGAAACCTAGGATCGTATCTTAGTGGCGGAATAACCCAGATGCGATTTAAAGACCGCTCACTTTTGAGGGCTGCTTGTACAGTATGTCGTCCATAGATTAGATCGTCATCTTCTCTTGTAGTTTCTAAGCGATCGTTGTTTGAGTGCTTACTTTTGAGTTTAATTGATTTCTGTTTTTGGGGTTTGTCTTGAGAGTTAAATTTTGAAGGTTTTATAGGCATAGCTTATATTATGTTCGGTTGAATAATTACACTTTGGATGAAAGAAAAGCAGAAGGCAGACGGCAGAAAGGCAAGAAAGGTTCAAGGCCAAAAGTTTTTTTATAACTGATTATCCGTTAGCGTACCTCCCCCGGAGGGGCACACGATATCATATCAAATCTAGTTTTATTTCTAATAGACATCTCCAATAATAAAAAATCAAATCAATTCTTCCACAGAAATTATCAATTCTTTTTCCCTACTCCCTACTACCTACTCCCTATTCCCTCTTTTCCGGAGATGTCTAATACAGAAGGGCCTATTACTCCCTCTTTTCTGAAGATGCCTAATAGAGTTTAAGTACCCTGTGAAATGAACCTTTTTAATTCTTTCTATCCTCTATATCTAATTCTATATAGCCTAGTAATTGGTTTAACCTTTGAGGATCTGTTAAATATAAGTACCCAATTAAAGCTTCTAAACTGGTAGCCTGTTGATAAATTTCTGGGTCTAATCTTTTCGGTTTCCCAAAAGCAGCGTTGCGCCCTCGTTTGAGAATATCTAACTCTAAACTGGTAAGATGAGGTTTTAAATTATGTAAATGATGAGCCTGACTTTCTGCTCTAACTTGGGCTACCACCAGTTGATGATAAGAGCGCGATCGCTTGGCTGGTATTAAGTAGTAGCTCCGAATAAATAATTCATAAATAGCATCCCCCAGGTATGCCCAAGCTGAGGGTGTTATTTTTTGAATTTCTGTTGGTGTTAGCGCGACAAGGTTTAAATGTTGCAAACCGATTTTTCTCCTTGTTAGCCCAGCCTTTCTAATCAATTCAATATCAATGGTAACTTAAGTTTTGGTCTCAATTTACCAAGACAGGCAAAATTTTGCTCTCACAATGTTTCTAGTTTTTTCCCATACTTAACAATTATTCTAAGTACCAATTTTTTCTCATAATTTTGATGAAAACCAAAATAATTGGGTCTAAAAACCCGCTTTTTAAGGCGAAATGTTTTTGGAGGCTTGTTCAAATCCCCGTTACAAAAGCAATTTCTGAGTTCTGACTTGGCTAATTTCATCAGGCTTGACCAACTCCCGCCTAGACTTTTGCCTTTTGACGGGAGATAGCATCTATAGCTATATTCAAAAGTCGGTCATTGCCTGGCCTTGTCAAGATTTCTTGACACTTTCTAGAGCTTCATCTAATGAAGACCGTAAGGACAAAAATTTCTCTAAACGAACCAATTTAACAGTTTGATTTACACGGGCATTAGAGATTATTTGTAACGTACCTTCTTCATACTGTTTGGTATGCTTTACCAGTTGTACGAGTGCTCCTAACCCAGAGCTATCTACAAAGTCTATTTTGGACAAATCCAAAATAATATTTTTTGCACCTTGATCGATTTTCGTCTTCAGTGCTTTGTTAAAAGTACCTTCTGAGAAGGCATCTAATAGCCCTGTTAAGCGGAATAGCTGGAAGTTATCCCTCTCTTCATGAGTACATCTCAGGCTAACAGTCAGGGCTAATGGCTTAGGCTCAGGAATAACGCCCTCCTAGCTTGATTTTGCATAAGTCGAACATCTATTATACTCTTTTATGTAAAATTTGTCTACTCCTACAGACAGCTTAAATTTTCAAGACAAATTATGCAAAAGTTGCATAATTTAATTCTAGGAATACATGAACAAAGGCAGAAGGCAGACGGCAGAGGGCAGAAGGAACAATTGGATGGGGTTTCTGACCCCAACAAGCTTGTAGACACCCCCGTTGACTATGGGGTTTTATACCTTTTTTCCTTAAAGGTCACGAGCAGAGGGAGCAGGAGTAAAAATTCCCTTCTGCCTTCTGTCTCCTGCCCTATGCCTTTCCTGATAAAATTTGCAGGCCAAATCCTACTTTGATTTCGAGGCTTTAGCTTTCCGCTCATCTTGCATTACCTGGACAAAACGTTCAAATAAGTAATCAGCATCGTGAGGACCGGGGCTAGCTTCAGGGTGGTATTGTACTGAGAATAAAGGTAAAGACTTATGTCGTAAACCTGCAACAGTTTGGTCATTCAAGTTCAGATGTGTAATTTCTACCTCAGTAGCTAAAGAATCTGGATTAATGGCAAATCCATGATTTTGACTTGTAATCTCCACTTGTTGCTGCAAACCTGCAGGCTGATTGAGACCACGGTGGCCAAACTTTAATTTAAAAGTGTCGGCTCCCAAAGCAAGACCGAGGACTTGGTGTCCCATACAAATGCCAAAAACAGGTTTAGATGATTTGAGTAACTCTTTAGTAGTCTCAATACCTTCATTAACAGCAGCGGGGTCTCCTGGACCGTTGGAAAGGAAAATACCATCAGGGTTGTACTTGAGAATTTCTTCTGGTGGCGTATTAGCAGGAACAACTACAACTCGACAACCATAGCTAGCTAAACGTCGCAGGATGTTTTTTTTCACTCCAAAGTCAATGGCCACAACTGTATATTGTTCTCCACTGTAACCAGAAACAGAAGGATTAAACTCCCAAGCTGCATTAGTAGGTTCAGACCATTGGTAAACTTCTTTAGTTGTTACTTCTTGAACTAAATTTAATCCTGCCATACTAGGGGCAGACTGAACTTTTTCTAGCAATTCAGTTGGGTCTAAAATTTCTGTAGAAATCGCCCCATTCATTGCCCCTAAAGTCCGAATTTTTCTGGTCAAAGCACGGGTATCTATACCATAAATCCCAGGAATTTTATGTTCTTGAAGATACTCTGACAAAGACTGAGTAGAGCGCCAGTTACTAGGACGTGGACAAATATTACGAGCGATCGCACCCTTTATTTTTGGCTCATTGGACTCTTCATCTTCAGGATTTACCCCCGTATTTCCCAATTCTGGGTAAGTAAAAGTAACAATTTGCCCACAATAACTTGGGTCTGTCAGAACTTCCTGATAACCAGTCATTCCTGTATTAAATAC
>NZ_CEZPJD010000753.1:0-3886 GCF_983059655.1 Okeania sp. | reverse complement strand
GGTTTGCTTACCTGGGGTGGCGAGTTAGGATTTGTATTGGCGCTGGCATCAGCACGGGCTTGACGATCTGGCGATCGCTCTGGCGATTGATTGCGCGAGTCTTGGCTGCGGGTTAAGGCTCCTGCCGATCGTGCCATGCTGGCGATAGTGCTGTCTGCAACTGATTGGGTGCTGGAAGTTGCACCGCTGGTGGAGACATCTCGTCTGGGATTACGGCTTTGCAACTGGCCTTTTTGCTGACGGCGAATCTTCTTTTTTGTTTCAGTGGTACTCATAGTCTCAACTCTTGGGAATATTTAAACTTTGGCTTTGCAGGGTAACACCATCTCTGCGTTTTGCAGTGTGCTGCAAGCGCGATTCAGGACGAACGTCCGCCTTATGTCTTTTGAAGGGTATTGAGTTTATCCATTGAGAATTCTTGCACCAATGCGTTTAACTCTTGTATATTCATACCCATAATCTTATCCACTAAAGAATTAATGCGCTCCAACTCGCCCTCCCGAGCCTGTTCATTCCGTGGTGAAATTTTTTGGTATTCATGGTTCCACAATTGCCCAAACTTTACTAGCAATTTCATCTCTGGCTCAATGTTTTGTAAACTCTCTCCAGATTTGAGGTTTTGGACTTTGTCAACAATCTTTTCCATTGCTGTTATCAGTTCGGTGATTGTTTTGATGCTTACAGAGGGTGAAGGCTCCAGTTGAAGCTGTAGGGCTGACTGTGCATTTGTGCTTAGCAATTTTACAAGGTTAGAAGGGTTTAGCCCCATCTCCTTAAGGTATAAAGCATAGATTGTTTGTGCCTCTTTACGAAAGCTGGAATCAGATGGCAGTTTATTGTAAATATTCTTCCAGAGTTTGACTTTATTTGAAAGTTTTTCCTGGAGAATATACCATTCATTTTGCGAAATCTCATTCGTAGATTTAATCTTCTTAATTACAGAATTCAACTCAGTTCCGAAGATAAGTTCTGGGAATGTGAGCGCCAATTTTTTAAGATCGTCATTTTGATCGAAAATTTCATCAAATATATCGACATCTTTGTTCTTAAACACACTGAAGTAGTCACCAGGGCGATAATTTACACCAAGAAAGTTTGCAACCGTTGCAAGCTCATGAAAAGAATGAAAACCTTTACTAATCATTGATGATGCAGCAACAAGGAATGCTTTTTGTAGTTCTGGTTGTTTGATTTTACCAAGGATCTTGAAAGCCAGCATAAATAAACCTATCCCTCCACTAGCTCCACCAATCAAGGGCATATCATGGCGAAACATTGCCTCATAAGCAAAGTTTCGCGAACCATAAGGTCGGTTTGTGTCCACGTTTTCGTATTTGGCAATACCGGGCCGCCATAACCCAACGCCTGTGATGTTGTATAATGCTGGTTCGACACTATCGCGAACGAGTTCTGCATGGGGATTACTTGGATTCAAGGTCTTGTCTGTAAAGGGCCTATATAATTTCTCATCAGTACCTTTTTTATTGCTGTTTACTCTATCCTTGGCAGCTTCTTGCCGTTTTTCTGCGTCAGTACGTACAGGGAACAAACCGGATTTTTCCTCGCTCCGATTATCCTCCTTGTCTTTAAGGCGTTGATATCTTCGTTGTGAGGTAGAAGTTAAATTTGGGGGTTCAAACAAGCCCGGAGTTGGATTTTCTGGCTTTAACTTCTTCCATTGATCTTGGAATTCTGACTTTATTGAGTTAAAATTTGACTCTGATGGGAAGTTAATATCGTCTTGTTTTAGATTCTGATCGAACTGTTCGGGATCTCCCAGAAATCTTGCGAAGTTATATAGAACTTTGAGATTTTCATTAAGATTTGGCTTAATGTTTGTCTCTGGGTTCAGTAAATCAATTATGTATTGACCAAATTTCACCTGAAAATCTTTATCTTCTCTTGTAGAAGGAAGCTTCTTTAGAGTTGTTGAGTCTTTACCATTGTTCCATCCTTCAAAGGCATAGAGAAGATCTGTATCTTTTATTTGGGCTTGGAACAATGCTCGATCGGATGGCGAAGACGAATCCTCAGACTTTATTACTCTTTCAATTGCTGGAGCAACAATCTCTCTTATATTATCAAGAGCTTGATTGACAATATCAGCAAAAAGTTCTGGTTTTTTAAACAACGCACCTGCAAGACCACTTTCAAAAGCAACTTTGCGACGGTTATTGAACATCTCATCATGACCGGCTTCGGCCCAGTCTGCTTCCGTAATGCTACCTGGTAACGATGCTCTTCTCGTTCTAACTTGAGTTCTCCGAGTATCCACTCCAGAGATCGTATCGCGTTCCTCATCAACAGGAGATCCCTGTTCGCTTTCGCTTGAAGCAAGTTTTCGTTGCTTTGCTCTGAAGTCTGGGGCTACTTTGTTTGTATAATAACTACGTTTGCGTTTTTCGGGCATGACTATATCTCCATATTTCAAATCAAGTACTAAGTTTACATAGATGCTATCTTGTCGATCTAAATACCTCAATTTCTTGCAAAGTTATGAGTTAACATTTCGTTTTTCTGTCCATTCCTTGTATTTCTCTCTTTCCCCATAAGCCTTACTGTATTCTTCTTTCAGTTCATCGAACCCCCAATCAAGTATCTTCGCGTACACATCAATTTCATCATAATTTACAGCAGCATTATTTAATGGAGAGTTTACATCATTTGTCAGATTTTGTGTAAAATCAAAAAGTCCAGTACTTGGTGAAAGATATTTATTACTCCTAGCTTGATAGTAATGTATATATTCTTCGAGTGTCATTAAAAGAGCGAGAGCTTTATCTGTGTCATTTTCCAAATTATTTATCTGTCTTTGAGTTAGAGCGGTAATTTTTATTATGTCTTGAGAGGGGTTATATAGATTTTTTTTCAGTGATTCCATCAAATCTCCAATTTTTGTAGATTGAAGGAATTGCTCTCGACCGGAAACACCTGTTTTTTGTTTTTGCCGGGGGATTATTGTCTTCAAAAACTTAACTCTTCCTCCTTGCCTTTCAACTAGAGCTTCGCCTTTTTCTATTAGCTGGACTCTTGCCTCCTCAAACTTCCCTTCTTTGATCTTCTGCACTACATATTCTATCCACTGTTCTAATTGTTCTTGTGCTTCGGATGTTAATAAATCTGTTTTTTCACCTTTATTTTTAATTCTTAGACTTTGAAATTTTTCTGGTGCATCGTCAAAAAGGCTGGACTGTAGTTCTTTAATCTCATTTCCATATTTGTCGTCTATTTTGTCTCTGGGAATTCTACTGATTGCTTTCTGTATCTTTTTTAAATTCTTGATCGTTGGTTCTTTGTCATAGTCCTCTAAAGCCCGAAGAGTCTCATCAAGTGAAGTGATTTTTCCAAAGTATTTAAGATACGGACTCCTTCTCAACTTAGAATTAATTTTTCTTACCTTTTCTTCAAATATTTCTGAGGTTTTTTTCTGTACATTTTCTTCAACGCTTGCTGCTGTTGAGGGTTTTTTCTGTACATTTTCTTCAACGCTTGCTGCTGTTGAGGGTTTTTTCTTTAGACTTGCTCTCATCCTTGCTACTGTTGAGCGTTTTTTGTTTTTTCCTGATTGCATAATTAATAGCTCCTCATTTTGGGTTGACTAGGTTGTTTTCGAGAAACGGACTTTTTTTGGCGTTAGTAAATCAAGAGATGAAACTTTAAAAGTAATCTGTTTCTAATACCTCTAAATATTTAACCAGAGTAAGTGACGGGTATCACCCCTAGTAGAAAATCATCCCACCAATTACCAACGCCCTTTTTTTTGTTGAGGCTTTGCTCATAACCTCAATTCTTGGGAACATTTAAACCTTGGCTTTGTACACCACCACCATCTCTGCATTTTGCAAAGTGGTGCGATCGCCATTGACAGAAAATATCCACTCGCTGC
>NZ_CEZPJD010000752.1:0-3889 GCF_983059655.1 Okeania sp. | reverse complement strand
TTGAGTTTGATTCTCTGCTTTTCGTTGTAACCAGATGGTAATAACTGCTATATTTCTGTTATTAACTCCAGTTATAGCAGTCGAAACAAAGGTTAGGACATTTACAAAGGCTTAAACTCAGTGAGGGATTACTTTTAACTTTTGACTTTTGACTTTTGCCTTGCGCGGAGCGCTATATTGTACCTTCAACTCTGTAAAATGTACCGTATTCATTGCTTCTATCTACTATTGCTTCTGTGGTAAAAACTAATTGCAGAATACTATTTTTGAGTTGTTCAGAATTGTTGATATTAAAACCAGCTTGTAAAAGAACTTTCTTTAGTGCATGAGTAAGACTAATCAAACTCACTGATAACTGATAACTGATAACTGATAACTGAAATGACAGGTTGGGGTAGTTTCATTATTTGAGGAGTAGAAATAATAAATTTTTGATATGACTACTGGAGTTGTTTTGTTAATTTTATTCATACACAATAAACTTTAAATATCTTGCTGATAACTGATAACTGATAACTGACTGAGGCGACTGAAACGCTTATATGTTAAAGTCCACAAGTCTCTACACGAGAGAAGAGTCTCCCCCCCCGGTCCACCCAACTCATCAACACCTTAGATCCCGCACCACCACCTGTACCCAAACCCCGACAAAAAGGCATCTGTCCCATGTAATGCGTGCTGCTTTCCAAAAACAATTCATCGTAGCTCAACCATTCATTTCCTTTTCTCCATCCTACTTTCTCTACAAATTCTTCCCATATTTGCCGATTATACTCCTTTGTTCCACCCAAACTCTCATAAACTTTCTTCTGCACAGAAAAGCCAAATTTATGATCGCTATATTTTACCCAAAGCTGGTCAATTGTGCGGATGTCTGTACAAGAAAAATTTTCTATATCTTCTACGTTTAGATATCCTTGTTTTTCTCGCTCCGCAGCTTTCAACATACAACGACCAGTTTCTATATCTGCCTCTTTCCACTCCCCTTTTGCTAGAAAGTCACGGAGTTTTGTGTAGTCTACATTTTTGTCAGAGAGTAATTTTACTTCATCATTAGACTGAGGTAAAAATTGTTCCTCAATAGGCGCAACATCTTCGTCTCTCAATCCTAAAACTAACTGAATGTCCTGCAAAGTTTCACGTTCTTTTTCTGTAATATATCCATAGTTTTCAACAGTTTGACTAAAGATTTTCTTATAACGCTTTAATTTTTCATAATACTGATTATAAGGTTCCATTTCCTCTTTTTCAATTACGTTTGCTTCCCCATCAGACATACCATATTTCTGGCGTAATTCATCCAAGTAATAACGCTTGAGAAAATCTATACTGCCATTATTTTTATGCAATATTTCCTGCACTTTGCGACGATATTGCAACTTCAGACTATTTTGGGGAGAACGTGCTAAATAAATTTTATTACCTTCTTGCATAGATCCAGAATATTTAGGAGTCATGTTCGGAGATTCTGCCGTGACTTTTTCACTCACATATTGATGCAATTCATCCGCCGCAATTTTCCCATCATTATCGGTATCTGCTGCTCCGGTTTTAATCCCTTCGACTAGATATTTTGTATAAATAGATAATGCCGAACCTTCTGACTGAAAAGAACTTTGAGTAGAACTAGAAGACATTAAAATTGCCCTACCTTTACCCCCTAATTCTGCTTGAATATCTATATTTTCATTTCCTTTTGCAGTCATTCCTTCAGTAAATGCGCCACTATAACAACAGTCAAGAATAACAACTAGATGCTCGGAAAAACTATCATCCATTTCACTTTGTAGAACATTAGCACTCACAGCAGTTGGTCTAACAATGTCACGTTGACCTTTGCGAGTTTGAGGAGTAGCTAAAAATAGATGACCTTTTCTACTTAAAACTCCATGACCAGAAAAATAAAATAGTAAAATATCATCCTCTTTCCGGTCAGCAAACAATTCATAGATTTCCTCTTCTATTTCTTGACGATTAGAGTTTTTTAAAACCTTAATATTTTCCTTATCAAAACCTCCCATTTCTGAGTTACCTAAAACTTCTTTCATTGCCTCAACATCTTTCAGGGTACTAGGCAAATTTGTCAAGTCTGAGAGGTATTCACTAATTCCAATTAATAGAGCTATTCTTGCCATGAAAAAATCTCCTTAACCATTAATAACTTCTTCTATTTTTGGTTAGTAACTTTTTCTATTGTTGCTTTAACTTTCTCATACTCCCCATTCAATTCTTCAGCATTACGACCTTCTATTTCGACTTCTACCTCTTGACCATTGCCTTTACCTTTAATTTTCATTTTAGCAGCTTTACCATAGAGGCGATCGCCTAAATACCTAACTAAAAATCTGATACATTCAGCCGTAATAACATTTACTATGATAGTACCTATTTGAAAACCTTCGCCACTTTTAGCATCAGGTTCGGCTGTTTCTATTGGCATTAAATCTGCATTTTGTACTCCCTCAATTTTTTCTATTTCCGACAAAATAGTCCGGGTATCTGTTTGGAGTCTTTCTGGTGTTAATTTTGTATCTAATAGAGTAATTGTTAGGTGAATATTTTCTAATGACATAATGTTTAATTGTTAGTTTTCAGGAATAAAATTACTAATTTAAAGGAGAAATAAACTAGGACAGCAGTTTTCAGGTCAATGAACCACATTACAAAAACGATAATCCAGGACGTTGCATGCAAAGTCCCTACTGTGGTCTACCCAAAATGAAAACCGCTATAAACAAATAATCAGGATGATTATAACCTTAAATTAGTTCTTTAAGCAAAAATCGTAAATTTTAGGGGTTCTCCAAACCCCCACAATAAAATATTACAACCTATTTCCCTATTTTACAGCTTGCCATAATACACCCAAAATTTGCTCGATATCCCGAATATAAAAATTACTTAAATCAATCTTTAATTCATTTCCTTCTAACAACAAGAACTTCCAAATATCTCCAGTTGTTACCGCACCATAAATTCTATTAATTGCTTTATTTTCCTGTTGATTAAATAATTGTGCTGCTAACATTGTAGCGGCACATTGACCTAAACCGCCCTTAATATCTTCATTTTTAGCCTCAACAATAATTGCTACAGGAGCATTAATTATTAACTGTTCTGGAGAACGACTAATTAGAAAGTCACAATACCCATTTAAACTCCGGTCAAAGTCAATATTAAATTCAATTCCTGAGAATAAACTAACTGAATAATTTGCCAGCCTTCTGATTTCTAATAACAAGGGAGTAATTATCATTTCTGAACGAGCTTTTTCAGTATTAATTGCTAAAGCAAGTTCTACAGTTTCTGCCAAAGTTTGAGTGAGAAAATTGCTAGGTTTTATAGGTTCTATTTGAGCAAATAAATTCACTTGCTCGTTAATATATAAATCAAATTCTTTTTGGAATTTACTTAAGGTTTTAAAATCACTATATGCCATTTTTTTAAGGAAGAAGGAGGAAGGAAGAGGGAAGAAGGAAGAGGCAAATAATGGTTTGCAATTTTCATCCAGAAGCACAAAGAGAAATGTAAGAATTAGTGAGATATACCCATCGCGGGCAAGATGCCCGCACTACAAGCATTTTATTGTTAATCTCTGTACTTCATATACGACCGAATCTGCTGTATTTATCCCTAATAACTAACTTCCCCAAATCTGTCAAAGATACAGAAAAATATTACATTTTAACTACTTCAGCTTCAGTCTTCTCTGTTGATGATAATATTGAACTAACCTTAACCGCGCGGAACATTCCAAAACGACAAAGACCATTCCCAAATGCCAAACGCATTAGTAACAAAGTTGGTACTTCTCGTATAGACTTAATTATCCCCGATAAACCAAAACGAATCATTCCTTGAGGTCTAATTACACCTTGCCAGATAGAAT
>NZ_CEZPJD010000751.1:0-3891 GCF_983059655.1 Okeania sp. | reverse complement strand
ACCAGAAAAAGCCACAAAAGGAAACAACAACCACAAGCAAGAGCAATTAAGCAAGTAGACCTAGAAATGTTGAAACTCGAGCGCCAGCAGCGGAGAAATCGACTTGAAATATCTAGATGAATCAGGTTTTTGTATGTGGAGTGAACCAAGTTATAGCTATGATCGACGAGGTGAGCAAAAATGTTTGGAACAGACAAAGCGTCGTGGTCGTAGATTAAGTATTATTGGACTTTTTCAACCTCTAATTAGCTTTGTTTATGGCCTAGTAATCGGCGGTGTCAATTGTAAATCTTACATCCAGATGATGGAGCGAGAAGCTATTGAAGCAGAAAAACTCGGACGGATGAGAGTAATAGTACAGGATAATGGCCCCATACATAAATGTCAGGAAGTTCAAAAGTTATGGTCAAAGTGGGAAACTCAGGGTTTATAGATCTTTTTTCTACCGAAATATTGTTCTGAAATGAACCCAATTGAATTGGAGTGGCAACATCTCAAACAAGATGAATTATCAGGACGAATGTTTGAGGATGAGTTAGACCTTGCTTATGGGGTAATGGATGGAGTGACAGCAAGGGGAAAAAGAGGACAATACAGTACACAACGTATTAAATTTAACTCTAGAACTTAAATTTAACTTTTCGTTACATAGTGATAAATTTTCCCGCCTACCTACTTAAATGTAACTATCTTGAATTCAAATCAAGAAAAATGGAGATAGTTATATTGTAAGCATTCAGCTATTAGCTGTCAGCTATCATTTATCATGAGAGGGTTTAAATAAATATAGACTTTAAAGCCAGTTTTTGTAGTAAGTATAAATTATACTTCAATTAGTAAAACTTTCATCTAAAACTAAAAGCAAGAGCTGTTTGCGTAGCATCCTATAGAGAAGCGCTTATAGCTAACGGCTGAATGCTTACTTTATATTAAATATATTTTAGGCAAATCTTATGAGAGTTTAAATTACTAAAAAATCCTTTTCAACTAAAAATATATTTTGTAATTCTTTAACCTACATTCCGCACGACAAAATAATGTAGTATAAAGACTAGTAGTCAATAGTCAGTAGTCAGTAGGAAATGATGTGCAGCTTATTTCTGGGTAGACCAAGTATTTATATTTAATATTTTCCTGAAATTTTGACTCATGAAAAAGGTCAATGACGATGATTTATACAGTATAAATACTTGCCAAGTTATCATTTTCAATACTACTTTTAATGCTACAAATTGACGTGCGGAATGTGAGCTTTAAAATTACATAGAATTGCCATATAAAACTACTTATAAATAAATATTAAAAAATCAGCAATAATTATAGCAAAATAAATCAAAAAATTATGTCCTTAACAGAACAAGTTCTCTCACAAATTCCGGGAACTCCTTTACAAGGTCTGCGTAAAGCTGACCAAGTTTGGCAAAACCTTCGAGAAGACAATATTTCTATTCCTACTACTGTGAAGAAAGAAACTCAATTATTAAACACTTTAGACTGGGATGTAGTGATTTGTGGTGGAACTCTGGGTATACTTATTGGAGCAACTTTAGTAAAAAAAGGTTGGCGGGTAGCTCTGTTAGAACGAGGTATCCTTAAAGGTAGAAAACAAGAATGGAACATATCCCACAAAGAACTTGAAACATTTATAGAATTAAACCTTCTCTCCTCAGAAGAATTAGAAACAGCGATCGCCACCGAATATAACCCTGCGCGAATTAGCTTTCCAGAGAGCGAAGACATTTGGGTCAAAGATGTTCTCAATGTAGGTGTAGATCCAGTTTACCTCCTAGAAACTCTCAAACAGCGTTTCCTTGAAGCAGGTGGTCAACTATTTGAAAACACAGCTTACAAAGGAGCAACCATTCATCCAGATGGGATCGACATTCAGGTTAGTAGTGGCCAATCATTCAAAGCTCGACTGCTCCTAGATGCAATGGGGCATTTTTCTCCCATTGTGAAACAAGCACGCCAAGGCAAAAAACCCGATGCCGTCTGTCTAGTAGTTGGTACTTGCGCCACTGGATACCCGAAAAATGATACAGGAGACATTTTTGCCTCATTCACTCCTATACAAAACCAATGTCAATACTTTTGGGAAGCATTTCCTGCTAGAGATGGACGAACTACTTATCTCTTTACCTATTTAGATGCTCATCCAGATAGAATTTCCCTAGAATCATTCTTTGAAGAATACCTCCGCTTATTACCTGAATATCAAAAAGTGGAGCTTAGTCAACTTACATTTCAACGTGCTCTCTTTGGTTTTTTTCCTTGTTATCGTCAAAGTCCTCTTCAAACTCCTTGGAATCGTATTTTGCCAGTAGGAGATAGTAGTGGGAGTCAGTCTCCTCTTAGTTTTGGTGGTTTTGGAGCTATGGTACGTCACTTGAAACGTCTAACCGGGGGTATTGATGAAGCTCTCCAAACTGACAATATTTCTTCAAATGCTTTAGCACTTTTACAACCTTATCAGCCTAGTATATCAGTCACTTGGTTGTTTCAACGTTCTATGAGTGTAGGGGTAGACCAAAAAGTTGAACCAAATCAAATTAATCAACTATTGGCAGGTGTATTTCAGGTAATGGATCGACTAGGGGAATTTGTACTTATACCTTTTTTGCAAGATGTGGTGCAGTTTCCTGCTTTAGCACAAACTTTATTTATGACTTCTTTGAAGCAACCAGGTTTAGTAATTAAAATTATTCCTCAAGTTGGGATTGGAAATTTATTAGATTGGATGAGACATTATTTTAATTTGGGAATTTATAGTTTATTATATCCTATAGGAGATAAAATAGGGTTTTTAGTAACAAAAATGCCATTGGAGCAGCATTATTATTATCGTCGTTGGATTGAAAAATGGCGGTATGGTTCTGGTGGAGATTATAAATGATAGTGAGTCAGGTTTCTAATTTTTTTTTTCAATTCACTCAGAACATGACTATGAAAAGAGTTTCAGGAATTTCTCACAGTCTGCTCAGTTGACTAGCTTAATTTAAGGATGTTGATCTTGCAATCCCAAAATCCTTTTGAGAAAAAGTTAAGATGAAACGTCGATATTTTGTCCTGTCTTCAGTTAGTTTCGGGTTGGTCATAGGGTGTGCTTCCCTACAAACGAAAAATTCCCCTCAGCCATCAGTAGAACTATCCACCGATTCCGTACCGCCTGCTATTGGCGTATCCTCCAACAAAGCTGATGAATCTCAAATCGCCAATGTCACAAAGCCGATTTTTGCGGAAAACGGAGTTGCCATTCGAGGTGTAGATCCAGTTGCGTATTTTCAAGTAGGTAAACCTGTCCAAGGAAATAAACAATTTACTCACAATTGGATGGGTGTCAACTGGTGGTTTTCCAGTGCCAAAAATCGCGACTTGTTTGAAGCTTCCCCAGAGCAATATGCACCGCAGTATAGCGGTTTCTGTGCTTTTGCCGTTGCCAATGGATACACAGCTACTATCGTTCCTGAAGCCTGGAGTATTGTCGAAGGGAGGCTATATCTCAATTTCAGTTTAGGGGTTCGCGATCGCTGGGAACGGGATATTCCAGGCAATATTGCCCGCGCCAATAAAAACTGGCCTGCTGCGGCTGCCAACTTTCGGGGGTGAGGGGTAATTTCAGTTATCAGTTATCAGTTATCAGTACCTCCGGCTTTAGTCGGAGGCTTGAAAATACTGAATTGAAATTTCTCTTGGTCGATTGGATATGGCGAGGAAACCTCGCCATCCCTCGACCGCTTTTTCATCCCCTTAAAAGGGGAGGCTTTAGACCTCATTTTTTTGGTAAAGGTCTAGTGTCGCTACCCGCGACATCGTAGCTACATTTCCTAGTAGTATTATATAGCGCTGTGCGCAGGCAACAGGCAACAGCTCATCTGGCAACAGGGGGAATAA
>NZ_CEZPJD010000750.1:1991-3891 GCF_983059655.1 Okeania sp. | reverse complement strand
GATCGCTCTCTCAAATTTACCAGCATCACCAGTACCTAAAATCCTGTCACTTTCTCCCCACAAAATCAATGTTTGCTGTTGTAGAGCAGGCAATTTTTGTTTGAAGTTACCATAGCCTCCACTCTTAGTAAAAGAAATTAAAGCTTGATTCCAACCAGGCATTTCTAGATGCAATCTGGCACAAATATTAGCATCTAAAGTGGCAAAACTTTTATCAAAATAAGCACTACGACTAATATTTGCTCGTACCTGGGGACGACGCAAAAATTCTGTGGCGAAATAGTCAAGTGGAGGAAAAATAAACCTACTAATAATTGGATTATTTTTCAATGCAGCACTATCAATTAATACCAATTTTTTCACAAGTTCTGGGTAATTTAGAGTAAAATCAATAGCAGCAGCACCACCCATAGAAGCACCTATTAAAATAATAGGTTGGTTAATCAAACTTTTCCAAAAAGAATAAAGATGAGTGAGTATCGCCTGTGGATTAATTTTCAAATTGGGTAATCTATCTGTAAATCCAAACCCCAATAAATCAACAGCAAAAGTTTGATTTTGAGCAGCAACTAATGGTAAAAGGCGACGAAATTCAAAAATAGAACTATCAAAACCATGCAATAATAAAATCGGAGTATTACCTTCA
The DNA here is from genome assembly GCF_983059655.1 of Okeania sp. Classification (NCBI taxonomy): domain Bacteria; kingdom Bacillati; phylum Cyanobacteriota; class Cyanophyceae; order Oscillatoriales; family Microcoleaceae; genus Okeania; species Okeania sp. The sequence continues at coordinate 3,245 of NZ_CEZPJD010000750.1, read as the reverse complement.
CCTTGAGAGACAAAACTTGTATTAATTGCTTGAGAAATTAGAGGAGTAGAAATTGACTGATACTGAATATTTTGAGCAAAAGAAATAGATGTAGATTCAGTCAAACTTTCAGTTAATTTTGGTAAAAAATCAGGATACATTGGCATTAAACAATTAATAATTAATAATTAATAATTAACAATTACCTCTCCTTGAAAAGAGAGGCTTTAAACCTTAATTATTCGGTAAAGGAAGGAAAGCAGGGTCATTTCAGTTATCAGTTATCAGTACCTCTACCTATTTACGCAGCATTCCTTAAGAAAGTCAGAGGCTTGAAATAAGGATATAGTATATATGAGCTACATATATTAACAATTAAATCAGGATTTACCCAAACTCACCTTGAAAACGCTATATGTGGGGGCGTTAGCGGCAGCTCTTCGTTAGTAAATGGCATTCGCTCTTAATATAATGACAAAAATACTAAAGACAATAAATTAATAGCTGATAGCTGACCGCTGACCGCTGAATGCTTACCTAATTACTCAACTCAATATTTACTTCATTAACAATTCTACGTTTAAGTTCAACAGATTCAGAGCGAGGTAATAAATCAAAAACTTCTCTAAAAACATCATCTACTTTTTCAAAAGCAACTTGACCTTTAGCATTTAAAACAACTTTTCCTTCTTGGTCAATTAAAACAGTTTGAGGTACAAATCCTTCATAATAATAAGCTGATTTTGTAGAGTCATCAGTTATAGGATTAATAATAGAATCTACATTAACAGGAATAAAACTAGCTGCACGACCATAGAATGCTTGAAGTTGAGAAACTACAGTCGAAAATTGTTTACAATCTTTACTATCATCTAGAAAAAATACCAAGAGAGCAGGTTTAGAACTTTTGAGAGATTCTTTTAATGTTACTCTAGCAGGTACAAGAGAACCATTACCAGCATAAAGGGCAAAAATATTACCATCAAATCTATCATCATTTAGACTTGCTAAAGCAGTGGGAGTAGCTATTAGTAGTAATAAAAATATAGCTAATAAAAAACTCAATAAAGTAGAGATAATTTTTTGCCATGAAAATTGTTGTGTTAGATTCAGCATAATTTTATATATGTTAGGTTTTGTAAGTAAGTTAGAAGTGAATTATATCATGTTTTATAAAATACTTTTAATAGAAGCTTGTAGTTGCGCTTCAGTGCTGCTAGATTTTCGGTGCTAAAGTACAAATACAAACAAAGACTTTTTTATAACTAATTATCT
>NZ_CEZPJD010000750.1:0-1891 GCF_983059655.1 Okeania sp. | reverse complement strand
TCTTGAAAAGTTGAAACATTAACATCAAAAATGCTACCAAAAATAGTTATTGATGCACCAAAACTAATTTCTTCTAACTCGAACTGGCCATAGTCAGATGAAATTTTTACTTTGCCAATATTAGCTACTAATACAGAATTAGAAGTTTTTCCGGGATTCTCTAAACAGTCTTCTAAAGCTTGACAAAAGTTAAAAACACCATTGTAAATTTCTGGTGTTTTTAATTTGGCTTTAATTTTATCTGTAGCTTGTTTTGCCAGCTCCCAAAATGACATTTTCTGATTAACTGCGTAAAAACAAGTTAAAGTAGAAATTAAGATAGCCATGTGTTCATCACCAATAGGAGGATTTACTTTTCTTCTCATTTCTACAGGGGAAAGACAACTAAAATAAAAGTCTTTATCTTCTGGCTCTAAATTTTTAGCTAATGCCAACATCATTGCCGAACAAATAGCTCCTTGAACAGTAACTTTTTCTTGTTGACAACGTTGAATAAGTTGTTGAGTCAAACTGGGATTTAATTGTTTTTGAATAAATCCACAGGTACGTTGTTGATGAGGTACATATTTTTCAAAAGGAAGGGTATCTATTTGTTGATTTGATGTTGATAATTCGAGATTATTTTCTATAGTAAAATCAGCAATTATTTCTTCCATAGAGCGAGAAGGTGTTAATTTATCAACTTCGGAAATTTGCCTATCTAATAGAATTTTTTGGCAAAAACTTAAAATTTCTGAATATAAATTAACAGCAGAAATAGCATCTGTGATTGAATGATGAATTCTGGTAATCAAATAATTAGTTGTACTTTTTTCACTTGATTTAATCAGAGTAGATCTCAGCAAGACTTTTTTGTTTTCAAACTTTGTGTTTAACTCATTCACAAAAATAGTTTGCCAATATTCAGATTCAGGATTCAAAATAACCTCTAAAGGTATTTTCTCTGTACCTTCAGTTTTAAACATTAAGTTATCCAAAGGTCCAACAATATGAGAATTTAATAGAGGATGCCGAAGTTGAACTAATAACAGCGATCGCCTCAAAACCTCTGGATCGAGAAATCCTTTGATCTTGCCAACTACTACAACGTGCAATGAATTGGCCTCGCGCTGAACAACTTCCCAACCTTTTTCTATACTAAAAAGAGGTCTATCATTAGTCATATTTTTATCCTAAAATAAGGGAGTAGGAGAGGTAGGGAAAAGACGGAAACTTCTAATAAATTAAAATCTTGAGTAATACGTAAGCATTCAGCAGTCAGCCATCAGCTATTTGTTATTAAATCATTATCATGCTAGAGAGGAATTATCCACCAAGAAGAATTAAAATTTATTAATGAAATTGGCTATAATCTAACCTCAGTTATTGCTTGAATATGTTCATACATCTGAATTGCTGTTTGTGCAGCATCCCATAGGAAATGCAAGCTAGTTGAATGTTTACAGTAGTATTAATACCATGTTGAGATAATTAGGTCTTTAGTTTGTTGTTGCCCTTTAGCGCTTGTAGATATTTTGTGCAACAGTAATTTCAGCTAATTGTTTCACATTATTCAGTTGCCAACTATTTGTGACATTTTAAAAGTGAATTGGTATTAACTATTTGCATTAGAAATTGGGCGTTGGTGATTCTGGGTATGATTTGATAATTTTATATTTTTGATTTTGTATTTTGGATGGTTTGAACTACTTGTTAATATTAACTGTTCCCTGTTCCCTGTTCCCTGTTCCCTATTCCCTATAAACCTACTTTCATACCTTAATTCACCAACGCCAGAAATTGAATACTGATAACTGATTTAACTACTCGCAAATTTCTAAATCTTTCTTCACCTTGGGATGAGTAATAAAATAATCTTGAAGCCAATCACAAGAACCTTTTAACAAATCAT
>NZ_CEZPJD010000749.1:0-3894 GCF_983059655.1 Okeania sp. | reverse complement strand
ATTATCCATTATCCATTATCCATTATCCATTAATGAATACTAGCTTAACTAATTAGGCTTTTATTTAGAAGCTTCTGCTTCAGTAGATTTCCCTGTTTCAGATAAAGTTTCTGCTGCAGGTAAACTAGCTCTTTGGATCAGTTCTTCTTGATAGCGTTCCATATCTTTTTCTAATTCCTCAATGCGTTTATTTCTGCTACGAATTTCTCGCATTTCTCCGAAAGTTGTGATGGTACGTTGCACTCTTGACCACAAGTTAAATACCCATGCCAAAATAGCTCCTAACCCTGTAGCAATTACAAGCTCTATAGATAAAGGGGCTTCAAATTCAATACCTTGAATAAGTTTAATTGTTGTTAATTGGGTATTCTGTAAACTAAATATAACCAACGCTAAACAAACTAAAAAAATTAGCAAAAAATTAATCGGTCTCATTATTTTTGTTTTGATTTATTTTGATAACTACCGATACTTAACTTATACCAGATAAAGTATAGATTGACAATATATTTGACAATTTTGATTAAGTAGCTTAAATTTTTAATCCTCAAATTTTAGGCAACATTATATAGTATAAAAATAAATACTAATTAATCTATTTTTTAATAATTCCTAAAGAGGGCAGTACTCGATATTTTAAAGCTATACCTAAATAAACAAATAAACCAATTAAGATTGTACCTATTCCTATGGGACTAGGAATCCAAAAGACTACATCTAATGAGTTTAATTCTCCTGGATTTAATTTCCAGACAATTTGTTTATCGCTTAGATAAGTTATTGCATCATTTTCAGTTGCTTGAATATTGCTAAAACCCCAAGGCGTAGTTAACTGAAACTCTAAATCTAATAACTCACTTGGATTAACTATAACTTTACTATCGGATGTAGATAGTTGCAAATCTAAATTAATGCTCAATTTATTCCGCAATGCTAAAAACAAATTATTTTGACTAACTTCAATCTGAGATTCTAACTTAGGTAAATCTTCTGTAATATCGGCAGAATAATTGTCAGATTCTTGTACATCTATAGGTTGAAAAAAACGATTAAATTTTTCTTCTAATTCAGCACCATTATTAAAAGGAAGTGTAACTAAAATTTCTTGATAAGATATTTTTTGTGTTTTTCCTTGTAATTTATCAATTCTAGTCTCTATACTTTTTAACCATTCAGAAACTATCTCTCCACTAAAATTATTTAACTCATCTGCTAATTTAATATGTTGCACAATTTCACCATGATTTTGACTCTCGAAATTTATTCCCACTTCATATTGAACGCATCCATTCAGTAGTAAAACTGCCAAAAAACCAATCAAAATAACTTTAAACACTTTCATATCTAAACCTCCCTTGTTGCTACACCTAAATTTTGAAATACAATACATGGTAAATAATAACTATTACCAACTAATTCAGGAAAATTGCCTATATCTACCAAATTTTGAAATGCTTCAAAAATATTACCTGCCACCATTGTATTCTTAACTCTACCCGTTATTTCACCTTTTTCTACCTTATAACCTAAATCCAAATTGACAGAAAATTCTCCGGCTAATTGATTAGATTTACCCCCTCCTAATACCCGGTCCACTATTAAACCTTCTTTTATATTACTAATCAATTCTCTTGGAGAAGCTTGCCCAGGACTAATACTCAAATTTACTAAACTAGGAGTTGGTTGAGATAGTCCATCTCGGAAACCATTACCAGTGGACTTGCATCCAGCACAAGCAGCCCATTTTTGGTCCCAATAGAAACTTTTCAAAGTCCCTGCTTCTATAAAAGTCTTAACCATAGTTGGGATACCTTCATCATCAAAGGAACAAGCATCAGGCCCTATATTTGGGTCTTCAAAGAGAGTAAAGCGAGGATCGAACATAGTTTCTCCTACTTTATTAGCAAGAGGGGATGTTTCTTGTGCAACAACCTGTCCAGATAAAACAGTTTTAAATAATCTAGCGATCGCCTTTCCTACTGCTGTGGGAGTAAAAAATACGGGAAAATTTCCAGTAGTAATCTTAGCTGAGTTTTCTGCCCATTGATATTTTTGGATTAATTTTTCTAGTAGTTTATTGATATCTAAGGGTAGATCGCTTATTACATCTGAAGTAGATATCTGGAGAAAGTCTTCATTCCGAACTAAGTTACCGGAAATATTAACATTAACTAACTGATTAAACCGTTGAGCAAAAACATCAGTATTAGTCAAAATTTTAATATTTTTATTCTGAATTTTAAAATCTATATTGACTATAATATTGGGATTATAATCATGAATCCTTTCAATAATTTCTTCACCAGAAAAAATTAATTCATTAACATTAGGTAAATTCAATTCTAATTTTGGGGAATTAAAATTGTATGAAGAAGCAAATTGAAATTGTGCAATATCGCTAACTTTTGCTGTTTGAATTGCTCCCTCAACTAAATCCTCAATTCTCGTCAAATCTGTAGAACTAGCAAAACCTAATCTACCTTGATAAATTAATCTAAGAGCTACTCCTTGTTGAGCCTTAGTTTGTAGAGACTTTAAACAATTATTTTCAAACTTTATTGGTGTTTCCTGAGTAGATAAATAGTAAACTTCTACAGCTTCAGCCTTCTGAGTAGCTAATTTAAGAATTTGCTCTAGAGTAGATTCACTCATATTGACATCTCTTCCAAAAGAGGGAGTAGGGGGAAATAATTAGGGTTTGCTGAAAAATTGGTTGGTGGGGGTAGGACACGGGGACGCGGAGACGCGGAGACGCGGAGATGGGGGGACTCACCAGACGCGAAGGGGGAGTGAGAATCTTGTCTGCTCAAAATCCTAACTTTTTAAGCATAAAGAGCTGAAAAACAGGCACTTTTTCAAGACCTAAAAAGGCTAAAATCTTTATCTGTCAATGCTTTAATATTTAATCAGCAAGCCCTAATTAATAATTAATAATTAATAATTAACAATTACATCTCTTTGAAAACGGATTAGGATTAACGCGGTAGGGAAAAATTTTTTTTCTCTTGGTCGATTGGATATTGCTCCGAGACTTCCCCATCCTTCGACCGCTTTTTTCTCCTTTAAGAGCCTTTAAGAGAGAGAATTTTCACCTTAATTATTAGGTAGAATTGGGGTTGATCAAGCGGAGCAACTTGTCTTTTAGCTATCCCCTACTCCTAATACCAATTACCATAAATTAATGCTTAACTTAAGTAGCACTTCAATTATTAAGTAATTAACACAAACAGGATGGATTTTTTGATAATTAGCGCCCTATTTACTATTAATTATTCTGATATTTACTTTTCCCCCGCTCCCCCACTCCCCCGCTCTTGACTCCTAACTCAAAAAATTGTCAAATTAAAATTCATCGTAACTTTGTGCATCGTCACGTTTAGAGCCTAATAAATCTAGTTGGTATACCCTAATTACTGGTTTAGAGCGATTGGCCCCTGTATTACGGTCTTGCCAGTAATCAAACTTGAGAGAACCTTTTACTCCAATCAAATTACCTTTACGAACATAGTCAGCAGCAATTTCTCCAGTTCTACCCCAAATTTCTAAATTGAACCAGTCTGGTTGGTCAGTTTTACTAGAACGACGATTTACTGCCAAAGTTAAATTACAAACCACATTACCAGACTCAAAATATTTAACTTCTGGGTCTCCACCTGCTCTGCCCACCAAAGTAACCACATTTAGACTCATACACTACTATATATATAATTAAATTCCAGTCTGATTACCCACAAGAATATCTCAAGAAGACTAATTATTCAACCATTGCTCAAATCTAACACATTCTCCGGATTCTGTCCTTATCATGTAGCACTATAAAATCAGGGACAGTTAAATTTGCTTACATCAATTCTTGTATAGAACCCATTTGATATCTATTTAATAAAGATATGG
>NZ_CEZPJD010000748.1:1591-3899 GCF_983059655.1 Okeania sp. | reverse complement strand
CAGGATCGAGAGTTCCTCCATGTCCAACACGCTTGAGGCGTAGTAACTTTCTTACCTTTGCTACACAGTCATGGGAAGTCATGCCAGATGGTTTATTTAGATTGAGAAAGCCTTGCATTATATTGTTATTCCATCCATAATTTTTCGTTATAGCGCTGTGTGCAGGCAACGGGCAATAGGCAACAGGCAACAGGCAACAGGCAACAGGGGGAATAAATTGCCGTTTGCGCAGCATCTCCGTTGGAATAATATAAGACTTTTAGCTATTTGGCCTCTCCTACAATTTGTAAATATACCAGCGCTCATTGCTATATTCTTTGGTTTTATATCAGGTCTCATTAATTAGCCATAAATATTAATGATCTTCATCAATTATCTTGAGAATCTATCAAATTTCCCCCTACTCCCTACTCCCTACTCCCTACTCCCTACTCCCTACTCCCTACTCCCTACTCCCTAATAAAAGAGACATGATATTAGATAATAGTGAAGTCAAGATCGCCTTCTACAGCATTCAGCACTATTGCCAAATAATCTTCTTCATCATCCCTCAGCCTAATAGCTACACCATTTTCTCCACCCACAACTGTTGTCTCAAATTCTATATCACTACGCGCTAAACCATCAATTAATCCAATTTGATCGTCTTCTTCAGGGTTATAGTCTGTAATAATATCTGCATCTGATGGACTGAGACCACCTGTGTTTTCATTAATAGCAAATAAATCTTCTCCTATTCCTCCTGTTAAAGTATCAGAGTCGCGATCGCCTACTAGAGTATCATCACCTTCACCTCCATCTAGAGAATCATCTTCTTTACCTCCCAAAAGGCTATCATCTTCTAAACCACCAAAAAGACAGTCATTACCTCTATTACCATAAAGTGTATCTTCATTTTCTTCACCAAATAGAGAGTCATTACTCCTACCACCCCACAATGTGTCGCTACCATCACCACCTAAAATAGAATCCTGTTGTTGACCGCCGAGTAGAGAATCATTACCATCTTCTCCGAGCAAAGTATCATTATCTCCATCGCCAAAAATTCTATCTCCTCCGGCTCTACCTTCTATAGAATCTCGACCTTCCATTCCCATAATCAGGTCTGCTCCCGCTGTACCGTCGAGACTGTCATCCTCTTCTGTACCAAGAATTTCATTAAATTGATTTCCAGAACTCCCACTTCCATCGGTGCTTGTGCCATTGCCATTACCACCTCCTGGCATTGATTCATCCATAATCGAAGGCCCAAAAAAATCAAATAGATCGATTACACCGTTAAAAAGGTCTTCTTCTGTTGCTGTTACCATAAAACTCTACTGAATAACTTCTTTGTAAATTATATTTACATTTTTGACATTCTCTTCCGTTAAATTCCGTTAAATTGAAAATTATAATGAGAGAAGCTCATGGGCTCCACAGTTCGGAAAAATTTGACTGGTATATCTGTAGTCTACCTGGCCAAAATAAACCCCTTGTTTCCTGTATACCCAAGCCAAGATATTGAAAAACTGAGCGAACCCTGCATCTAAAAAGTATATTTACCTAACATTGCTTGAGCCTAGGTTCTCAAGTCTAGGTCTTCCAGAAATATTATTCCAGCTTGTTCACATAAATGATGAGCTAATTTAAAGCAAAAGTCTTTTCGGGTATCTGAGATTTTTTGATGAAGTCTGGCTATCTTTTTGTTAAGTTTATGATCGATTCGCTAAACTGGATGCTTTTAACTTTAAGTTGCAGTAATTTCAGTAATTTCAACTTTATTCGCCAGTTCAGTAATAGTTAATAGGGGTGATATTTGACAAAATACACTATTCAAAATAATTGCTTGGTAATTTGTGTCAGAGCTGAATAAATTTGGTCATAATTAGAGTTAATTGTGAAGGGGGAAACTAGGGCAATGTAAAATTGGCGAAATATCATAGTCAGGAGTCGTAGTTCTTAATTTCTATACCAAATCAGATTATTTAAAGATATTTTATAGGATGTAAGATTCAACCATCTCTTCATTTACATATTAAGGAAATAGAAGTCTAAGGCATTGTTAATAGTTACTCCCTTCATAAGTTCGAGTGCACCTATTTTATAAGTTTAAAGGACTTTTCTGAAGGTCTATTCCTATTTGTGATGAGTCTCAATGTCCCTATTTGAGAAATTATCTTGGCGAAGCCATAGATTTCTGCTACTTTTAAATTAAGTAGATAATAACAATCAAAACTAAAAAAATTATTTTTTGGTATTCAGACTTGCAAGTAATTAGAAAAGCTAGTCAGTCATGAATTTATGAATTGACAAATTAATAGCTAAT
>NZ_CEZPJD010000748.1:0-1491 GCF_983059655.1 Okeania sp. | reverse complement strand
TAATTAGAAAAGCTAGTCAGTCATGAATTTATGAATTGACAAATTAATAGCTAATGACATAGCTCGAGCTATTAGAGTAATTTAGAGTAATATTTAATACTGGAGTGCAAATAAAATATAATGTTAAATGCAACAGAAATATTAATAAATGCTTTCGTAAAAGAGCTACAAGCAGGCTACCATCGTACTTATGGTGGTTTTAAGCCCAACTATCCAGAAATTATTGCCTGGGCAGGAAATATGGCTCTGGAAAATATTGCTAATTGTGATGCTTTATATCACAACGTTGAACATACAATGTTAGTTACTCTTGTTGGGCAAGAAATTTTACGGGGTAAGCATATTCGTGAAGGTGGGGTTTCTCCCGAAGATTGGTTACATTATATCATTTCATTATTGTGCCACGATATTGGTTATGTTAAAGGAGTTTGCCGAGAGGACCAAGAATTATTAAGTTTATATGCTACAGGAATTAATGATGGAATGGTTTCTTTGGGAGATGGTGCTACTTCAGCTAGTCTTACTCCTTATCATGTAGACCGAGGTAAATTAGTAATAGATGAACGTTTTGGCGGTCATCGACTAATTGATGCAGAGCAAATTAAACGTAATATTGAACTAACTCGTTTTCCTGTTCCTAAGGCAGAAACTCATCAAGATAGAAATAATTTTTCTGGATTATCAAGAGCAGCAGATTTAATTGGTCAATTAAGCGACCCTAATTATTTGCTGAAAATTAGTGCTTTATTCTATGAATTTGAAGAAGTTGGCACTAACAAAGTTTTGGGTTATAAATCTCCAGGGGATCTAAGACGTAGCTATGCAAAATTTTATTGGGATGGAGTTTATCCTTATATTCCTGCAGCTATTAATTATTTGGAATTGACTCAAAGTGGCAAACAAATTATTGCTAACCTCTATGCAAATGTATTTCAGGTAGAACATGAACCAAAGGAAAAAACGAATGGTATAAAATCACTAGATGCTAAGAACAAAAGTTATATGAATGGAGATGCTTCAAAAACAAAAGTAGTGAAGAAAAAGAAATTTAGTGAATTTTTAGGGTTGAATTTATAACTATAAAGGACAGTCTTTTTATAAAAAAACTATAGTGTTTTCAAATTAAATGTAAATCTAGATTGAGATTTTTTCTAATCAAAAAATCCTGTATTGAGTACCAATTAATTATTGTGCAAAGCTACTATTTAATAGTGTTTTTTCTTCTTGCTGTTCCCTGTTCCCTGTTCCCTTTTGATCAAGACTATGTTTCCGCATTTCAAATGAAAAGGCTATATCAATCAAAATAATTAATTTATCTATCTATGTGATTCAAATTTGATGTTATTTGAGTTAGTTTTGGCGATCGTAAGTCACTGCTATAAAGTTCAGTATTGCTAAATATTTAAGACTATGAAAAAGGAAGAAGGAAGAGGAGGAGAAAGTTTTTCGCTCTATAATTATTACTTTAATTAGGGTTTGCTGATTAAATCT
>NZ_CEZPJD010000747.1:0-3900 GCF_983059655.1 Okeania sp. | reverse complement strand
TTATTTTTGTTTGTTATTGCTGCTTTTATTGCTGGTTAGAAGTAAGCATTTCCTGTATCAGTTATCAGTTATCAGTAACTCTGGAATAAGGAGGCTTGAAATCAGGAATATGCTCTTTTCTCTTGGTTGATTGGATCTGGCGTTTGCTACCGCAAAGCTTTTCTAACGGAAAGCGTCCCGGAGGGAACGGAGACCCGCTCTTATCAGACCCGCTCCGCTTTACATGTTGCGGAGCAAAACGACATCCCACCCTACGGGAAGCTCCGCTAACAACCGCTTTTTATCCACTTAAAAGGAGAGGCTTTTGAGCACAATTTTTAGGCAATAAAGCTGATAGCTGATAGCTGACTGCTTACTGAATGATGCATCGAAAATCTCGCGCTGTCTTGTAGAGCAGCGTCAGGATAATATCAATATCAACGATGCATCATTACCACTTAATTTCTAAATCGAATTATCCAACTGGAACTAAATCAACTTCATCTGCACCATCAGTTTCACCTTGACCAGATGTAATTTGTTCTCCATTAACTTCAACAGCTAAATTTGTACCGTCTAAGTTAACATTATAGTCAGTAGCATCAGCAGTATATCCTACACTAGCAACCATTTGCCTACCTGCATCAGTGTATTGGAAGCCCATCAATTGATTTTTTTCTTTCTCATTATCGTAAGACCATATCACCATGTATTGTTGTTCTTGATATTCAAATACTTTAGGCGGACGAGTAGGAACGTAACGACCTGGAGCGCCAAAGCTGGCATCAAGGAAAGGTTGTACTGACTCAGGTTCCACACTCGCAAAAGCAATATCATCAGCTTCTAGCTCTACTTCTGCGTCTTCAGTTGCTTCTGGGTCGGGTTCTTCTTGATCGCGGTTCTGGAAATAATCTACAGCTTTTTTTACACCATACCCAGTAGCTGCTACACCAGCAACACCAGCAACAATTTTAGCAAGATTACCAAAGTTCATTTTGTTCTCCTAATTTGGATTTTGGATTAATTAAATTTAAGAGACGTGGCACCAACCCAAATATTGAGAGAATATCTAGGCAATTTTTGTCCCCTGTCTCAATTTATTAGTAACTCAACCAACTTGATACTAGCAGAATTTGTTTCTCACGAACAATTTTGAGGCAGATGTTTTTTGTCCCTAAAACCTGAAAGGGAGAGGCTTATTTGATACCTCTCCCTGGTCGATAGAAAATGAATTGATGATTAGCTTACTATTATAGCATAACTGCTGAATTTTGATGAATGTACACCACTATTAGTAAGTTTCAACGTGCCAACGATGGTCTTTTTTCAAGCCCTTCTGATACTCGCTCCAATCAACATCAAACTTACCAGTCACAGCAGACATTCCTTCATCAATGCCACCTTCCATACCTTTGAGACCGCAGATGTAAGTGTGAGTACTTGGCTTTTGAATATGATCCCATAACTCATCAGCATTTTCTTGAATTCTGTGCTGAATATACATTTTGCCGCCATCTTTATTCTTTTGTTCGCGACTAATGGCATAAGTTACGCGGAAATTATCAGGGAACTGACGTTGCAGTTCTTCAAGCTCTTCTTTGTAGAGAATATTTGGAGTATAGGCACAACCAAAGAATAACCAGGCCAAACCTTTAAACTGATAATCAGGGTTTTGTTCTCTTTCCTTAAACATCCGCCAGATGAAAGCACGGAAAGGAGCAATTCCTGTACCTGTTGCGATCATAATAATAGTTGCGTCTTCATCATCAGGCAACAACATTTCCTTGCCCACAGGCCCAGTAATGGCCACATCTGCACCTTCTTCCATACCACATAGGTAAGAAGAACATACACCATAGATTCTTTCGCCTGTTTCTGGGTGATTGTATTCTAGACGGCGTACACACAGAGACACTGTTTTATCATCAAGATTATCGCCATGGCGAGTAGAAGCGATAGAGTAAAGCCTTAACTTGTGAGGTTTACCCTTAGCATCTGTTCCTGGTGGAATAATACCAATACTTTGACCTTCTAGATAGTGCAAGTCACTACCAGAAAGGTCAAATACTAGGTGACGAACAGTACCTTCACCACCTTCACGTACTAACTCAGTGCTGGAAAGACATTTGCCAACGAATGGATTTTTGGGGCGATAGGTGTTTACCGGAACATCCTTTGACTTGGGTTTAGCTTGAGTCATGGGTTTAGTTTTTTCTCCTGTAGTTGTTTGACCGTTAATTTGAGAGCTTTCACTCACAGCTTTAATGCTGATAATTTTGCCTCCCATCCGCGTAATCCTCTGCATTTCTTGGTTCATGCGAGCATAAGGTACAGTGATGTAAACAGTTCCACTGCGACGGATGGGGCTATTTGTTTTGTCAGTAATATTACTCTGACGTAAACCTTCTACTTCGTATACAAAAGTACGACTACCGTATTCTGTATTGGTTTTTACTCCCAATGCAGTTTGAGTTTTCATTATTGATTTCTCCATTTAGATAAAGTATATTGCCAAGAGATGATAAGCCTTTTTATTTAAGTGTTTTTTAAGATACCCTGATATAATGGCCAGTAGGTGTTAACTCCATATTTCAGAGGTTTAGTGCTGAAAATCTTGTTTTCCTTATGCCATCTTGTTTATTCCCTAATTAATTCTATGATTAGGAAGTAACCTAAAAGTAGAACTACAATTAGAATGAGTAAAACTAATACTTTTTTCAGTTTTTTACTCTGATGTAGCTTCTCAAGCTTGAATAAAAATAGGCAGTATAGTGTTCTGTATTGTTTTTTACACTATAACTAAGTGCTGTTTGAATTGTTATTATTGACCAGTCTTTGATTCTAGTACAAATACACTTTTCACCCAAAAGAATGTCACTTTTATTACAGCTTGAGTCTCTATACTAAGATGCTTTTAAGTAGGGCTTATCGATTAATTTGCAAAGTTTTTACAGGTCAAAATTAGCCTTTTCATATACTAAGGGAGCACCAGCTTTTAGATGGTAATAGTTCAAAAATGAGCGCATTTTGAAGAGTTGGGCAGAACAATCTTGGGAGGATTCTTCTGACTATCTCTTCTACAATTCCCATTCCTTCTGACTCCTGGCTTATAAAATCTGGCTTCTGGCTTCTGTCCTTACCAAAAGACTTTATTCAGCAAACCCTAAGTATATGGCCAATACAGAAACATCTTTAATTTCACTCTCTAATTTATCTCTAAGGCATTGTTAATTCTTAGCATTAATCAATTCTGACTATTTTACATACAAAATGCAGAGTGGTCTTAATTTCTTTATAAGCTAGGGATACGCACGTCAGATAAAGTAGACAAAAAGAGCCAGTGGACAAGGAGGGAGAAACAAGAAACATTCAAATACATGACATCTATGCTTTTTCTCTATTGTCCTTCAAGTTTAGTCATAACAAGAAAGTCAAAAAATCTACCCTTGTGATATGAGATAAAAATGCTTTCAGTTTTGCCAGCCCCTCGATTTATAACACTTGACTTGCAAAAAATAACTTTTGTCTACCATGCTCATTACTTTACAACGTAAAAACGAAAAACTAATCAACACAATTTTTTTTTAACAATGCAAGCAGCATTCTCAATGCAAAAGCTACAGTGCGAGAGTGAACTAAGTTGCTAAATTTCCCGGTTGTGGTTTTTCCTGTCCATCAAAACCACTGTTAAACTGGGCCTTATATTCCTCGAACTTGGCCTAAATTTCTAAACCCACTAGAGAAATTAGTCTTTTCTTACCAAATAATTAAGCTTTAAAGCCTCTCCTTTAAAGGATAAACAAGAAAAAAATTTCTCTATCACGTCAATCCTCTCCTTGAAAAGAAGAGGTAATTATTAATTATTCATTATTAATTTTTGAACAAGAGATGTCCTACTCCAGTTGTAAAGTTCCGACTTTG
>NZ_CEZPJD010000746.1:0-3910 GCF_983059655.1 Okeania sp. | reverse complement strand
ATGGACGTAACAGGACTCGAACCTGTGACCCCTACCATGTCAAGGTAGTGCTCTAACCAACTGAGCTATACGTCCAAGTTTTGGAATCGGTATACACCGCTTTTCTAGTATATCAATTAGAGACCAAAAATCTAAATTTTATGAGAAAATATAAATGATACATATATTTCTCTGAGTATACATACGAATATTTTATAATTATACATTTTCTCCTAGCAGGGGTATTGCAGGAGAGATTGAACTATCCGACCACAACCTAGGCTGTAAGGAGAGCTTTTGAGTTTATAGGAAACTGCATAAGTTTGTACTTACCTACACTTTTTTCGTTATACTTATAAACTGTATAAAATATCAATTTTTTTTGAAATGTAACGGATATAGCACTACCAGAATTGGTTAGGATATTTTTCAATCCTGTTCACGGAGCATTTCCGCACGAAAAAACCCTTTTACAGTTTGCTATCCCTGTGCCCTATTCCTATTTCATGTAACGCTATATAAAAAATATGAACAAAACTGTAAAAATACTGCTGAGAAATTTCAAGCAGCAATATCGTCATCATTGGAGTAGCAGTAATGCTCAGTGTCTGTAGCGTCAGCAGTCTATATATATTACTGAAAAACTTACCAAAAAATTCAAGACCACCGATAAACCAAACACAGTAGTAAATGCAATCTTATTCAACCTGAATATTTATAAAGTTCTCACAAAACGAATAGAATATTAATTACACAAATTATGAGTACAAATTCATCACAAGTAAATACATCTGCTGTGCAAGCAGGTGGTCAACTTAGCTCCTTTGAAAAATATCTCACTGTTTGGGTAGCTGTGTGTATCCTCACAGGTATTGCACTAGGGAAAATATTTCCTGGTGTTGCCAGTGCATTAGATGCTATGAGCATTTATCAAGTATCCATACCCATTGCTATCTGTTTATTTTTTATGATGTATCCCATCATGGTAAAAATAGACTTTACCCAAACCAGAAATGCAGTTCGTGCCCCCAAGCCCGTAATTTTAACATTAATCGTTAACTGGGTAATTAAACCTTTTACCATGGTGGCGTTTGCGCAAATTTTCCTCGGTTGGCTATTTCGTTCACTATTAACAGGTACAGAAATATTGCGCGGTACAGAAGTAGCATTAGTAGATTCCTACATCGCTGGAACAATATTACTCGGTATTGCACCTTGTACGGCAATGGTATTAATGTGGGGTTATCTTTCCTACAGCAACCAGGGACATACATTAGTAATGGTGGCGATTAATTCTTTGACAATGTTGTTTTTGTATGCTCCACTAGGACGATGGTTATTGTCAGCTAATAATTTAACTGTGCCTTGGGAAACTATTGTTTTATCGGTGCTAATTTATGTGGGTTTACCTCTAGCTGCTGGAATATATAGTCGTTACTGGATTTTTAAAAATAAAGGAAAAGCATGGTTTGAGGGTAAATTCCTCAAGTATTTAAGTCCTATTTCTACTGCTGCTTTGTTGATAACTTTGGTTTTATTATTTGCTTTTAAGGGAGAATTAATTGTAGAAAATCCTTTTCATATTTTGTTGATAGCAGTACCACTATTTCTCCAGACTAATTTTATTTTCTTGATTACTTATGTAGCAGCTTTGAAAATGAAATTACATTATGAAGATGCTGCTCCTGCTGCTTTAATTGGAGCTAGTAATCATTTTGAAGTGGCGATCGCCACTTCAGTTACTCTATTTGGTTTGAATTCTGGGGCAGCTTTAGCAACAGTAGTGGGAGTATTAATAGAAGTGCCAGTAATGTTGATGTTGGTAGAATTTTGTAAACGCACAGCTTTTTGGTTCCCTCGCCAACCAGAAAAGGCAACATTAATTGACCCCCGTTGTTGTGCGACTCCATTTGTTGGAGAGTAGGGGAGTGGGGGAGTAATCTAAGAAGCTATCCCACTATTTTTAACAAACTTATTTGTTTATGTAAAATGTGTTCAAAAAGCTTAATTTTTCAGAACGGGCAAGATGCCCATTCCACAATAAAGCATACACTTTGATAACAGAATTCAGAAATGACAAATTTTGAGCATCCTCCCAGAATTTTATTCCTATACGGTTCTTTGCGCGAACGTTCTTACAGTCGTTTGTTGGCAGAAGAAGCTGCTCGAATAATTACAGAAATGGGGGCAGAAGTGAAATTTTTTCATCCCCACGATCTACCTTTGCGAGGACGAGTAGAAGATTCTCATCCAAAAGTTCAAGAGTTGCTTGAATTGAGTCAATGGTCTGAAGGTCAGGTCTGGTCTTCTCCAGAGATGCACGGTAATATCACAGGTATTCTCAAAAATCAAATTGACTGGATTCCTTTAAGTATTGGTTCAGTGCGTCCAACTCAAGGAAAAACTTTGGCAGTTATGCAAGTGAGTGGGGGATCTCAGTCTTTTAATGCAGTTAATTCCCTACGAATTTTGGGCAGATGGATGCGAATGTTTACTATTCCGAATCAGTCTTCTGTAGCGAAAGCTTATCAGCAATTTAATGAAGATGGGACGATGAAAGATTCAGCTTATCGCGATCGCGTTGTTGATGTTATGGAGGAATTATATAAGTTTACATTATTATTGCGAGATCAGGTTGATTATTTGACAGACCGTTATAGTGAGCGTAAAAAAAAGGAAGGAAATTAACTATGGAAGAAAAAACAATTCAACCGATAGCAGAAAATTTATGGTGGGTAATTCCAGATAAACTTGCCGGAGTCCGCAAACCTTTGGCAGAAGAACTGCCAGAATTACAAACATTAGGTATTGGGTCAATAGTTTCGGTGATGGATGACCCTTCTAATCTGGAATTGTACGAACAAGCTAACTTACCTCATCTATGGTTACCGACTAAAGGCGGCACTCCTCCAAGTCGGGAACAGGTTCAGCAATTACAGGATTTTATTGATGCTCAAAATAGTCAGGGAAATGGAGTTGCGATTCATTGCACCAGTGGTAGAAGACGAACAGGTACAGCTATTGCTGCGTATTTAATTGTTTCTGGGTTAACCTACAGTGATGCCATGGAGAAAATTTTGAGTGCAAATCCAGAAATTGATTTACGAGAAGCTCAAAGTAAGTTTTTGCAAGATTTGGCAACAAATTCACTTGTTTAAATAGGGTTTGCTGAAAAAGTCTTCTTGCTGTTTTCTAGTAGTCAGTAGTCAGGAGAAATGGTAGATTGAAGGAATGTAATTGGAGCAATTATTTCTCTTTTCTAAAAGTCAGGAAATTATAGTCATTCTGCTGCCCGCTTCTTTTTATTTGGTTCGCGAGATGTCTGGTTTGTGGGGGGATTACCTGTTTTTCTGCAAGGTACTTTGGGTTGGTCGTTTTATCAAGTTGGTGGATTTATGGCTTCTTGGGTGATTGGCTATGGTATTATTCAATCTTTAGCACCAACACTTATCTGGACTTTAGGAAAAAAAGGTTAAAAACAAGGTCAAACCTTTATACAGTAATGTTTTTACCTGAAATCAAACGTTTTCTTGATATATCTAGGTTTCAGCCATTTTAAGCAAGTTCAGATATTTCCCTTGCTAATACTGGGTTTGAAACCATTTTCAGTGTAAAAAATCTAAAAGTCCAGTTACTTAAACTGACTTTGAAGTATTAGCATATAATTGTATTTCACAAAAAGGCTGATTAAACCTAGTCTTTCAACTAGCTTTTAAGCCAACGAGTTGCACTGTTCGGTTACTAACGATCAATCTAAATCTCACAAGCTTCCGTGCGAGGATAAAGATCCCAATGCCAATTCAAATGTCCTGGTCTTTGGGGAAAGTGTCCTACAGGCAAAGTATTCATGTTTTTTGCATTTGTTTCCAAATTCAATTTATCTTGACTTAACCAATTTCCATTTCGTCGCCAGCCCATTTTATCGCCAAAA
>NZ_CEZPJD010000745.1:0-3929 GCF_983059655.1 Okeania sp. | reverse complement strand
TAAATACTTAGCAAACTACGGATTTATATACTACTTTTAATGATATAAATTGAAGTGCGGAATGTGGGTAGGAATGTTCCATGAAACATCCCTACAGGGTTGACTATTTTTCTAGGCAACGCTCTAACAAGCACTTGTGTTATCAGATGCGTTACAACACACTCTACTAGACCATCATATATTCTAAAACAGTGCCTTACAACAGATTACTGATTAACAAAATCCGTTTATCCGTGCCATAATCCGTGTCTAGCCGTTCCTCCTCTAATAATAATCCTGCATCGCCTTCACCTCTAACGCTCCAGACTTCAACGCTCGAATCGCTGCCGCCGTTGCTTTCGCACCTGCAATAGTCGTAATTAACGGCACTTTATAATCTAACGAACTCCGCCGAATTTTAATCCCATCAGCACGCGCTTCCTCTCCAGAAGGAGTTGTAATAATCAACTGAATTTCTCCATTTTTAATCCCATCCAAAACATTAGGTCGCCCTTCATGCAACTTCAACATCAACGCCACATCCAAACCATGCAAACACAATACCTTCCGAGTTCCCTCAGTCGCTATCACTTTCAAACCCAACTCAATCAAATCCTTAACCACTGGTACAACTGCTTCTTTATGCCGATCGCTCATCGACACAAACACAGTTCCCTCCAAAGGCAACTTTTGCCCTGCAGATAACTGTGCTTTAGCAAAAGCTTTACCAAAGTCAACATCAATACCCATAGCCTCACCAGTAGAGCGCATTTCTGGTCCTAATATTGTATCTGTACCAGGGAATTTAGCAAATGGTAACACTGCTTCTTTCACCGAAACATGACCGGGAATTTGTTCCTCTACAAAACCTAATTCCTCTAATTTTTTTCCAGACATCACCCGCGATGCCATTTTTGCCAAGGGTACACCTATTGCTTTAGAGACAAAAGGTACTGTCCGTGATGCACGGGGGTTTGCTTCCAAAATATATACGGTTTCCCCTTGCACTGCAAACTGAATATTCATTAACCCAATAACATTCAACGCTTTTGCCAGAGCAACAGTCCATTGGCGAATTGTTTCCACCGCAGCAGGAGCTAAAGTTTGATAAGGAATAGAGCAAGCAGAGTCACCAGAGTGAATACCCGCTTCCTCAATATGTTCCATGATGCCACCGATAACTACCTGACCTGTGGCATCAGCAATAGCATCCACATCTACCTCAATAGCATTTTCCAAGAATTTGTCAATTAAAATAGGATGTTCCGGTTCCACCTGTACCGCAAACTTCATATAACGTTCCAACTCTTGGTCAGAATAGACAATTTCCATCGCTCTACCTCCCAATACATAGGAAGGTCGCACCACTACTGGATAACCTATTTTTTGTGCAACTGCTAACGCATCCTCAAAACTACGAGCGAGACCATTTGCTGCTTGACGAATATCTAAATCTCGTAAAATGTGCTCAAACCTTTCTCGATCTTCTGCGGTATCAATAGAGTCTGGCGAGGTACCCCAGATTTTAGTTTGGGAAGGAGTTTCTATTTGTTCTAAATACTTCTGGAGGGGAACTGCTAATTTCAGGGGTGTTTGACCGCCAAACTGAACAATAATTCCTTTTGGGTTTTCCGCCTCAATAATATTTAGTACGTCTTCTTTAGTTAAAGGTTCAAAATAAAGACGATCGCTCGTATCATAGTCAGTCGAAACAGTTTCCGGATTAGAATTCACCATAATTGTTTCAAACCCATCCTCTCCCAGAGCATAACTAGCATGACAACAACAATAATCAAATTCTATTCCCTGACCGATACGGTTTGGTCCACCTCCGAGAATCATTACCTTTGGTTTTTCAGAGGGCAAAACTTCTGACTCTTCTTCATAAGTAGAATAATAGTAAGGTGTCAGTGCCTCAAACTCTGCTGCACAAGTATCAACTGTTTTATAAGCAGGTTTAACTCCCAAGCTTAACCGATAACTTCTAACTTCATCCTCATCAGTCTTACTACAATAGGCAATTTGGCGATCGCTAAAACCCTGCCGTTTAATATCCCACATCTGCTCTTTTGTCAACTCCTTGAGCGGAGTCAGCTTAATCAATTTTTCTGTATCGGTTAACTCCCGCATCTTATCCAGAAACCAAATATCAATTCCCGTCAATTCATAAATTTCTTCTACTGTCATACCCAACAATAAAGCATGACGTACTGTAAATACTCTTTCTGGGTTAGGCGTGCGTAACCCCGAGCGTACTTGTTCTAAACTAGGTAACTTTTCCCAGCGATCGCCACCAAAACCAGCTCTACCTGTTTCTAGAGACCGCAACGCTTTCTGAAACGACTCTTGGAATGTCCGACCTATTGCCATTGCTTCTCCCACCGACTTCATCTGAGTTGTCAGCACTGCTTGGGAACCCGGAAACTTCTCAAAAGCAAATCTAGGAATTTTTGTGACTACATAATCAATAGTCGGTTCAAAACTAGCAGGTGTCTTTTTAGTAATATCGTTAGGAATTTCATCTAAGGTGTAACCCACTGCTAATTTTGCTGCCATTTTAGCAATAGGAAAACCAGTAGCTTTTGATGCCAAAGCTGAAGAGCGACTCACCCGAGGGTTCATTTCAATCACAATAATATCCCCATTCACCGGGTTGGTGGCAAATTGAATATTGGAACCCCCAGTTTCTACCCCTATTTCCCGGATAATTTTAATCGAAGCATCTCGTAGTCGTTGATATTCTTTATCCGTTAATGTTTGAGCTGGAGCAACAGTGATCGAGTCTCCAGTATGTACACCCATCGGGTCAATATTTTCGATCGAACAGATAATTACTACATTATCTGCCAAATCTCGCATTACCTCCAGTTCATATTCTTTCCAACCAATCAACGATTTTTCCACTAGGATTTGAGATACCGGACTAGCATCTATCCCTGCTTGTGCCATTACTTCGTATTCTTCCTGATTGTAAGCAATACCTCCTCCTGTCCCCCCCAGAGTGAAAGCAGGGCGAATAATTAGGGGATAAGTGCCGATTTCGTTGGCAAGCGCCTTTGCCTCTGCCCAACTACTAGCGATACCCGATGGACAAACCGGAATGCCAATTCGAGCCATTGCTTCTTTAAATAGCAGTCGGTCTTCGGCCATTTCAATTGCTGGTAGTTTAGCCCCAATTAACTCAACACCATACTTAGCTAAAGTACCATTTTTGGCCAAGGATACTGCTATATTTAAAGCTGTCTGACCTCCCATTGTGGGTAGGAGAGCATCTGGTCGTTCTTTGGCAATGACTTTTTCTACAAGTTCAGGGGTCAAGGGTTCGATGTAAGTACATTCGGCAATTTCTGGGTCTGTCATAATTGTTGCTGGATTGGAGTTAACCAGCACAACCTCAAATCCTTCTTCTCTAAGAGCTTTACAAGCTTGTGTACCACTATAGTCAAATTCACAGGCTTGGCCAATAACGATCGGACCAGAACCAACAAGTAGAATTTTGCGTATATCTTGGCGTCGCGGCATAAATTTATATTTATTTGTTTGACAATTAAGGGTTAATTCACAGTATTTTAAGGGTTAGTATAGTTGTAGTGTTATGATATACAGACCAATTTTATATTTGGGCATTTAAATGATGAGTTTTAAATACTCTGAAAAAAAGAATAAGGAATGATTAATTGTTAATTTAATTAATTATATAATCCTCCTATATTATGATTAATTAATCTGACTTGATAGAAGTCGAAATTAATATTTTTAACTTTTGTCCAAGAAATAAGCTCTCAGACCTTTCCTTATTAATGAGGATCGGGACTTACGCAACATAAGAAAATATAAACCACTTGTAGGGGTTAACTGCTGTTAACTCATATTTTAGATATAGTCGCTCTGCTTTCCTACGGAATGCTGCGCAAACAGTAGGAGGTACTGATAATTGGTAACTAATAACT
>NZ_CEZPJD010000744.1:0-3930 GCF_983059655.1 Okeania sp. | reverse complement strand
CCTGAAACAACTCGTTGGGCAGATAAATTAGCTTCATTTTAGGAAGAAAGAAGGAGGAATAATGAATAATGAATAATGAATAATTAATAATTAAGAGTTGATAGTTAATAATTATTCATTCAAAAATTCACGCGTTGAAGCCTCCCCTTTTAAGGGAATAAAATCAAAAAAAATCCTTTTAGTCAATGCTCTTCTTTTAAAAAGAGGTAATTATTAATTGTTAATTGTTAATTGCTGAAGCAAAGGAACTATATATGGTGTATTGCTCGGTGAAGCTAGCGCTAAAACACCCTACTGGACTGTTTCACCTAAAATAGTGCAATAGAAAGTTGGTCTAAGATTGCTTCACTATCGTTCGCAATGACAAATCTAATGCACATTTTTAGGTGAAACAATCCACTACTGGACTGTTTCTAAAATAGTGCGTTAGATGGGAAGTGTGGGAAGTGTGGGGAGTGTGGGGGGTGTGGGGAGATAAAGACATCTAGAAACAAAAATAAGAGTGCACCATTTTTAGATGAAAAAGTCTACTAGAAATAAAAATCTATTGCACAGTTTTAGCTGTGTCGGTCCACTACTAAATAGTTGCCAAAAAAATCCTTAACTGAACTGTATTTACTGATAACTGATAACTGATAACTGAAATGGCTACTCTCAACCTCAAACCTACTCATAAACCAGTCAAATTATATTACCAAACTTTAAATAAGTTTATACAGTTGGGGGCTGTTAATGAAGGGGCTGTAAAAGTTGCTTTTGCGGACTTGTTAACTGCTTGTTGTCAACAGTTTAACTGGACGTTGGTACAGGAAAATAGCATTCCATTAACTAAGAAAAAACTAATCCGAGTTGATGGGTTATTAGTTAGAGATGATACTCTTAAACATGGCATTTGGGAAGCGAAAGATACTGAGGATGATTTAGCTAAGGAAGTACAAAATAAATTTAAACAAGGTTATCCGAAAGATAATATTATTTTTCAGTCTCCCGAACGGGTAATTATTTGGCAAGGAGGAAAACAGGTTTATGATGGAGAAATTACTAAACCGGAAGCTCTGGTAGAAAGTCTGAAGTTATTTTTTGAATATCGCCCACCCCAGATAGAAAATTGGGAAAAAGCAGCTACAGAGTTTGGGGAAAGAGTTCATAATTTAGGGGGAAAATTAGTTGAGTTAATTCAGAGTCAACGCAAAACTAATAAAAAGTTTATTGCTGCGTTTGATGGGTTTAGTAATATTTGCCGTCTGTCGATTAATCCGAATATTTCTGATGCAGCGGTGGAAGAGATGTTGATTCAGCATTTATTAACGGAACGAATTTTTCGCCAGATTTTTGATAATCCAGATTTTACTCGCCGGAATATTATTGCGGTGGAAATTGAGAAGGTGATTAATGCTTTAACCTCGAAGTATTTTAGTCGGAATCATTTTTTAGAGGAGGTAGATTATTTTTATTTGGCATTAGAAGAAGCGGCTAAAACTATTAAGGACTATAGCGAGAAACAGCATTTTTTAAACACGGTTTATGAGAAGTTTTTCCAAGGGTTTGCTGTTAAGGTTGCTGATACTCATGGGATTGTTTATACCCCCCAGTCTATTGTTGATTTTATGGTAAAAAGTGTTGATGAGATTCTGAAAAAAGAGTTTAAGAAATCTCTCAGTCATAAAGGGGTTCATATTCTCGATCCGTTTGTAGGAACGGGTAATTTTCTGATGCGGGTAATGCGGGAAATTAGGAAAACTGTTTTACCTGATAAATATAAGGATGAGTTGCATTGTAATGAGGTGATGTTATTGCCTTATTATATTGCTTCGATGAATATTGAGCATCAATATTTAGAAGCAACGGGTAAATATGAGCCGTTTGAAGGTATTTGTTTGGTTGATACTTTTTCGGTTCAAGAAGCGTTACAGTTAGATTTTTTTACTCCAGAAAATACTCAACGGGTGCAACGACAGCAAGATTCAAAGATTTTTGTAGTTATTGGTAATCCTCCTTATAATGCGTGGCAACAAAATGAGAATGATAATAATAAAAATCGGAAGTATGAAGAAGTAGATAGACGGGTAGCTCAGACTTATTCTAAAGACTCGAAAGCTACTTTAAAAAATTCTCTTTCAGACCCTTATGTAAAAGCTTTTCGTTGGGCTGCGGATAGAATTAAAGATGAGGGAATAGTCGCTTTGGTAACTAATAATAGTTTTATTGATAACATTGCTTTTGATGGGATGCGACAACATTTAGCCAAAGATTTTGATGCGATTTATGTTTTAGATTTGGGTGGTAATGTAAGAATTAATCCCAAGTTATCGGGAACGACTCATAATGTTTTTGGGATTCAGGTTGGGGTGAGTATTAATCTGTTGATTAAAAAGAAGGAAGGTAAAAAATCTCAATGTCAAATTTACTATGCAAATGTGGATGAGTTTTGGCGGAAAGAGGAAAAATATGTTTATTTAGAAAAATGTCAGCATTTAGGTGGGGTTGACTGGCAAGAAATTGAACCGGACAAAAAAAATACCTGGTTAACTGAAGGGTTGCAAGCTGATTTTGAAACTTTTATCCCAATGGGAACTAAGGAAACTAAAGCTGCAAAGGGAAAAGTAACCGATACTATTTTTAAATTATTTAGCAACGGAGTAAAAACTAATCGCGATGTTTGGGCTTATAATTTTAATCCTGATGAATTAGCAGAAAATATTCAACAGGCGATCGCTACTTATAATGAACAAGTCAGGAAATGGCAGGATAGGCAAAACAAATCTTTTAAAGTCGATGATTTTGTCACTGATGATGATACTAAAATTAGTTGGTCTTCAACTTTAAAAAACCATTTAAAGCGAGGGATTATCCTAGAATATGATAAGAATCATGTCAGACAGTCTCTTTATCGCCCTTTCACTAAATCTTACCTTTATTTTGATGCTCACTTAAACGAGGCTCGCTATAAATTTCCCTACATATTCCCTACTCCGGATACTGAGAAAGAAAATCTAATTATTAGCTTAACTGGAATTGGGTCTGAGAAGCCATTTATGGTAATTGTTAATAATATCATTTGTGATTTACATCTAAATGGTGCTGGATGTAGCACCCAATGTTTCCCCTTCTACACCTATGACGAAGACGGAAACAACCGCAAAGAAAATATCACTGATTGGAGCTTAGACACCTTTCGCCAAAAATACCAAGACTCGGCGATCGCTAAATGGGATATCTTCTATTATATCTACGCCCTTTTACACCATCCCACCTATCGAGAAAAATACGCCGATAACCTGAAACGAGAATTACCCCGCATTTCCTACGCTCCAGACTTTCACCGATTTGCCAATGCAGGAAAACGCCTCGCCGAAATTCACATCAACTACGAACAACAACCCGAATATCCGTTAACATTTATCGAGAATGATGAAGTTCCGTTCTACTAAACTTACCCAAACTTACCCATGCGGGAATTGCATGAGCTTTGGCAGCTCAGTTCCTGTTTCCCAGAAGACCACTGACCGCAGTCTGTAACTTATCTTCTCCACAGGCTTGAAATCGGTGAGAACTCCACCTACTGACGTGCATAATTTTCTAGGTTCACAGCAGCATTAAAATCTCTGTCTGCCTTGAAACCGCAGTTGTTGCATTCATATAGTCTGACATTCAGCGGCATTTTCTGTTGATGTCCGCAGTGAGAACATATTTGAGAACTTGGATAAAATCTATCTGCTATTATTAGCTCACTGCCATACCACTCACACTTGTATGTTAGCTGACGCTTAAACTCATAAAAGCCGCAGTCTGCTATCGCACTTGCTACTCCCGTGATTTTTGAGCATTCCACTTACATTCAAATCCTCTATAACTATGGTGCTGTGGTTTTTAGCTAACCATGTTGTTAGTTTATGTAGTGCATCTGCTCTGATATCAGCTACTTTTTTG
>NZ_CEZPJD010000743.1:0-3933 GCF_983059655.1 Okeania sp. | reverse complement strand
CTAGTGCCATTTTGACAAGTGCTTGTGTTGCTCGGTCTTTCATTGTAGGTATACTTAAAGGCCGTTTCTCTTCCTTCCTTGCCTTGGGAATCCACACTCGCCTTCTTCCTTCTTACCTCTTACTTCTTCCTTCAAAACTATGTTTTTTCACGAACAACTTTATCGCAGTCCAGAAATTATGACAAAGCTAAAAAATTTGTCAATAACTATTTGTGGTGCAGGTGCTTTAGGAGCAAATATTACTGAAAATTTAGCTCGTTCTGGGTTTAGTAAATTACGGGTTATAGATTGCGATCGCATTGAGGAGCGTAACCTATCTACTCAACCTTATTATCGTTCTGATGTGGGAGCTTTTAAGGTTAAAATTTTGACCAATAGTCTCTATCGTGCTTTAGGAGTAAAAATTGATGGTCAAGCTCAAAAATTAACTGAAGAAAATGTGGGTAAACTATTAGCAAAAAGTGAGTTAGTGATTGATACTTTTGATAATAGTATTAGTCGGAGTGCTGTGAAAAATTATTGTGCCGATGCTAATATTTCTTGTCTTCATGTAGGGTTAGCTTCTGATTATTCAGAGATAATTTGGAATGAAAATTATCGAGTACCTTCTCCAGTAAATGATGATATTTGTGATTATCCATTAGCGAGAAATTTAGTAATGTTAACTGTTGCTGTTGCTTGTGAAGTTGTGGTGAATTTTGCCGCGACTAAACAGCAGGATAATTTTACTGTGACTTTAGGAGATTTTGCTGTTAGATATATAGATTTTTAGAGGGGGAAAGAAAAAAATAATATCAATATTCGGTAGAGTCGATAATTTTCAATGATGACTATTTATACCTGTGAAGACCAGTTAAATTTGTCAAGATAGAATTTTCCTAAAATAATGGGTATGTTTTTTACTATAATCAAATCTAAAGTGAGACAGAATCATCAAATTTGCTGTTATAGAACAGGTTGAATAAACTGAGGAAAATAGATATGTCAATTTCAATTTCAGAATTTACAATAGAGGATCTATGGGGTTATCAAACATTTAAAATTCCTATTAAGGATAATAAGCTCGTTTTGGTCGGTGAAAATGGTACTGGTAAAAGTACAGTTGCTAATTTAATTTTCTTGTTGTTAGCTCGTGAATGGTACAAAATTAATGACTATGATTTCAAACAAATTTCTATAGTTATTAACGAACAGGAGCTTTTCATATCTAAAACACACCTCAATAATTCTATAAAATCCTTGATAAAATCTTATGATGTTTTAAAACAATATTTTCCTGAATCTTTAGAAGATAATTATAAGTTAAAAACAAATTTTTTTGAATCAATAAACTTGGACGCATTTGCTAGGATTTTGAATTTTTCTGTAGAAGAAAAAAAAGAATATTTTTCATCATCTTTTCACCTACTAGATATAGATAAAAAAATTGGAAAAATAGTTAAAGAAAAAAAATTCTATCTACCAACTTATAGACGAATTGAGCAAGATTTAAAAGTGATTTTTCCGGATTTTGATTCAGAGTTATATGAAAAAAAAATATCTAGTATAAGTAAACGAACAGATTATGTGGAATTAGTAGAATTTGGTATGGAAGATGTGGAGCAAACTATAAATAGCAAAATGGATAACTTAAAAGATAGTATCCGTAATCGGTTAGAAAATCTCACTGGAACATATCTGAAGGATGTAATTAATAAAGTTTATCAAAAAGTTGAGGTGGAGGAATTAAAAAATTTAGATAATGAAACTGTTGAATCAATTTTTAGTAGGATTGATGAAAAATTTCTTCCAGAAAAAGAGAAGAAAGAATTACAGAATATGCTCGACAAAATCAAAAATGAAGGAGAAATAGAAGAAGACCAAAAGGTTACTGCTCATTTTCTAATCAAATTACTTAAATGGCATAAACAACAACAAGAACAAGAACAATATATTCGCAGTTTTATCAATGTTTGTAATAATTATCTAGTTGGCAAACAACTGCGGTATGACAATATTAATTTGAGAATTTATATCACCTTAGACCGACAAAATATCAAGAATGAAAATAATCAAAAATCTGAAAATAAAGAAATTGATCTGAAAATGCTATCCTCTGGAGAAAAGCAAATTGTATCACTTTTTTCTCATCTATATTTATCAGATACATCAGATTATTTTGTGATTATAGATGAACCAGAACTTTCTTTATCAGTACCTTGGCAAAAACGTTTTTTACCAGATATTTTGCATAGTGGACGTTGTAATGGTCTAATTGCAGTAACACATTCTCCATTTATTTTTGACAATGAACTAGATTCATATACTCATTCATTAACCGAATTTATTTCTCAATAATTATGAATTTTGCCGACCAGTTAAGAGATGCTCGTGAACCAGGAGATGCTTATCTACAATTCATCAAAGATTACAAAGAGCATCAAAAAACTGTTCATTTCTTTTTTGAAGGAAATGATGATGTTTCCTTTTATAATCACTTTATCAAACAGATGCTTCCCCAAAATTACTATGATTTTAAATATATTTGTGGGGGTAAGCAAAAAGTTTATATGTTATATGAAAAAGTAATCGAGCGGGTATCTAATAAAAGTAGAACTTTATTTTTTGTAGATAAAGACCTATCTAATTTCATAGATGAAGTATTACCTAAATATCAAAATCTTTATGTTACTGATTACTACTCTATTGAAAATTTCATAGTCACAGCAACTATGTTCAGAAGAGTTTGCGAAGATTTTTATCATATTACTGACTCAACTCAGCTTGCTGATATAGAAAATCAGTTCGAGCAAGAATGGCAAACTTTTTGTCGCTATCTTTTGCCAATTATTTCATGGATAATTTATCTAAAAAAGCAAAAATATCAACCGAATAGTAATAATCTTCAAATAAAAAATTTATTCAAATTAACAAATGACTTGAAAATAGTCAAAATCATGTATAAAAAACTATTTTATTTGGAAAAACAATGCAGTGTAGAGACACCTAAAAATTGTTGGATTCAGATCAGGAAAATTGTCTATCATCTCAAAAAATATGAAGCCAAACAATATATTAGAGGCAAGTATGAATTATGGTTTTTTGTTACTTTCCTCAATAAACTTACAAATTTAAGAGATTCAAATGGCAAATTTATTTTTAAAACTCGTACTCAGATTACTATAGAAAATGCAGTAGAAATTCTAGCGCCTCGCGTTCTCTGTCCTCAGTCACTCAAAGATTTTTTAGAGCTTCATTTCAAGACACTTCAAGAGTAATTATTTAAGAGTTATATCTATAACAATTAGAACTAAATTAATTATTAATGTCTAAATAATGATTCAACCTCCTAATTTTTACAGACAATTTTTCATCTGCATTAACAACAAAAACTACCCAAACTTTATTAGAAATTCGCAAAATTTATCAAGTTATCCCCGACACTACCGCCACCAAATATCAAATGATTCGAGTTATCGACGAATCAAACGAAGATTACCTTTACCCAAACAATTATTTTATCCCCATTAAATTACCAAAATCAGCAGAAATTGTCTTTTCCACCACCAATTAAAATCATGCAAAATCTAATGTAGAAAAGTAATCCCAAAAACTATTGGAGATTACTTTCCTATGGCAGTGATTTTATAGTAAGTTATCAGTCAGATTTGATATATAGAAGTTGAAGGAAAAGTTAGGACAGATAAAAAGCTTAAAACTCAAACAAAGCAATATTCTTCCTTCTTCCTTCTTGCTTCAAAAAAAACACCTAAGCAGCAACTGCTTCTTCATAAGGAATAAAAGATTTCTTCTGCACTCCACAAATAGGGCAAGACCAATCTTCAGGAATGTCTTCAAATGCTGTACCAGGAGCAATACCAGAGTCAGGATCGCCAACAACTGGATCGTAAATCATCGAACACACGCAACAGATCCATTTACGATTAGCAGGGT
>NZ_CEZPJD010000742.1:0-3942 GCF_983059655.1 Okeania sp. | reverse complement strand
AGTAGGGAGTAGTTAAGACGTAGAATAAATGGGAATTACAGAATCAGTGGCCAAAACAATAGTAAGAGTGATTTTTCGGCTGCGTGCAGGGCTTGAAAATCCTCATTTTTTTCACCATTACTTGCTGAAAAGCTCATACTTTTTCCAGACATAAATTGCCTAAAACCCATATCAGTCAATACTTTGATCGTTAATCAGCAAACCCTAACTAGATGTCAGCTATTAGCTTGGATTGAAACTCCAGCTCATGGGTGTCGGATAATTTAAAGAGGGTGTTCATTTGGCTAGACTACAGTATGGACGTTTCATGAAACGTCCCTACAACATTTTGGGCGTTGCTGAATACTGGGATGATTGAGACCGACACGGGGACACGGAGACACGGAGACACGGGGATGATAGTCGATCCTCTCTTATAAAATCATCCCACAATTATGCAATGCCACATTTTGCTTGTGAAGATGTGGTTCATTAATTTGAAAAGCGCTGTAAAATTCAGACAACGTAAGTACTTTTCCTTCTTCCTTCTTCCTTCTTCCTTCTTCCTTCTTCCTTCTTCCTTCTTCCTTCTGCTATAAAACTTTGTGCTTAAAATCTAGGAATTATAGGTAAAAATTGTGCTTGTTCTTTAAAATATTTCCATGCAATTGATTCCGGATCTTTTTGACTACTCCATTCTCCAAAATCAGGTTTTGTTTTCCGTTTACTGATAGTACTAGCATGAACATTTAGCCTAATTGCTAATTCTTTTTGGGTAAGAGGAGAAACTATTTCAGCAGCAGATTGAAGTTGGGAATTTTCTGGAATATCTTTTAGATGAGAATTTAGTCGGGAATTATTTGGCAGTTGAGCCTCATGATTTAAAACTTTCGAGATTAATTGAGTATTGTTTTCTAAAGTTTTATCCGTTGTTCTTTCAACTAGAGATACAGCAGTAGGAAAATAATATAATAAACCACCTTCTTGCGTAATTTCTAATTCAGCACTAAATTCTTTGGCTTGTTCATCAAGAAACTCTTGGACTATTTTTCCCGATAGTTGGGAATTTATCGCTAAGTCTAAGGCTGTAATATATCCATTATTTTCCTGAATTAACTGATAAAATATAGTATTCAAATAATCTTTTTGTTGTTTTTGTTTTTCCTGATAACGTTTGACGAACCAGGTAACTCCAGAAGCAATACTAATAACTGTGAATATACGCCAGGATAAACCTACCGTTAGTAATGCTAATCCCAAAGAAATTACTATGGGAAAATTATTTGTGGATTTATTATTATTGTTAAGGTTTCTTGGTTGTTCGGGCATTTTAATGTTCTTGAGCCAACTTTTATGCTTATGAGGTATCACCAACAGTTACTTTTAATATAGCTAAATATAGACAAAATTTGTCGATACTTTTAGCGGATTTTAATAAATAATGATGTGATTGGGATAAACTTTTGTCAATAATTAGGGTTTGCTGAATAAAGTCTTTTTGTTAGGGTAGGGAATAGGGAGTAGGGAGGTAGTTAAGAGTTAGGATTTAGTGGAGTTATATAAGAAGTAGTCATATCATATCCGGTTGAATACTTATTATTAATATAGTAAGGGAGTAGGGGAGTAGGGGAGTAAGGAAAATAGACAAATTTACTGTTTAAGCAAGAGGAGAGGATAAGTTTTTTCATCACTAATTATCCGGACATGATATCATTCATAATTTCCCCTAATTTTTTCTCTCATCATTACCCTAAAATCTTTACTTTTTTCACTCCATCAAGCAAAAAGATGGTACTTTTTCAGTACCTAAAATTCTTCAAACCAATATCAGTTAATGCTTTTTAATGCTTTGATGTTTAATCAGCAAACCCTAATTAAGAGTGTATCTATAAAATAAAAAATTAAGCCTTGATATAGGGTGGGTTTTGTTAACGCAGAGCTTCCGCTAAATGGCTGTTTGATTTTGCAGGTACTTTTTAAGTCGATCGGATTAATTATTAATAACATTGAAGTGATTTATAAAGCAAAACAAACACAATACGAGTTAGAATAAAATTTTTTTGCTAGTATTGATATTGCCTGGAATACCTAACTAAATTAATATTGAATCAAGCTAAAATTACAGGTAAACTGTTGAAATTATTGATCTATACTACAGCGTTACACAAATATGTTAGGACATTTTCCTATTGCTTGTTTCCTGTTCCCTGACAACTAATACTTATTGTCAAGTGCCAAAAAACGTAGTGCTATTTTAAGGCCAAATATTTTTAGAGGCTTAGTCAAAATTCCTGTGATAAAAATAACTTTTGTTAAAAGTATTTAACCGGACATAATATAACTATATTTTTATTAAGTATACCTGCTGAAGTTTGCAAGATTTTAAACAATGTTTCGTAAATTAAAAATTATTGGTGGGACTATTTTCGTCTATTTATCCATCGCTGGTTGTGGCCCTAGCAAAGTTTCTCAATGTAATGAATTGATTGTTACTATTAACAAGGGAAATACTCTTGTCAATTCTGAAAATTCCTTTGATGCTGCAACAACTAATCAGCTAGGAGGAGATTTAGAAGCAATTTCTCAGGAGTTAGAAGCTCTCAAACTTGAGGATGAAACTCTTCAGCAGTTTCAAAAAGACTTAACTCAAACATTTAAAGAACTTTCTCAAGCTTTTGTTCAAATGAGTTTAGCTCTTAAAACTAGCACACAAGTTGAAGCTTCATTAGAGGGTAGAAAAAAATTTAATCAGGCTAAAAATCAACTCACTCAAGCAGGCCAGCAGGCGGAGAAGGTTGCTACACAAAAAGACATTTTGTTAGATAAACTGGATACTTATTGTCAAAATAAATAAATTCATAGCACTTTACCGAAAAATTCAGGTATGAAGCCTCTCCATTCATTGATAAAAAAGAAAAAAAATCCTTTGATCCAATCCTCTTAAGTTTATAAGAAGAGGTAATTCTAAATTATAAATTATAAATTCTTGAAACCCAAATCAATAATTTCTCTGAATATTAAGTTTTAGGTGGTTATTTTTACGGGAAATCATTGATAGGCAAAATATTGATTGGTCGCTTAAATTAAACTATTAGTGATGAATTTCTAGCTCTAGTACATAATGTCCCATGCGTAACTGCTGAGACCATAGTTCATATTCTAAGCGTAGATAATCTGGAACTGGTTTTCCCTGAACTACTAAATTACGGGTAAAGTTACGCATTCGTAGCTGATAATGTAAATTGAATGACTCATCTTGGAGCCAATAACGACAAATGCCATATACTCCTCTTTCCCAGATATGACGGTAACAATATTTACCGCTTCCTTGCATAGTCATAATAACTCGCGAAGGGGCAACTTCTAACCATAAAAGTCTTGGCTTTAAGACAGTTGGCAATATTGATGGGTCATCTATGTTTGTACATGATGTTTCTTTGTCTGTAATTGCAGGTTCATGTAATAGTATGTGAAATTGATCGCGGTCTTTATGATATAGAGTGGCCGCTGTTTCAACTATCGACCAAATGGGCAAGTCTGTTGATATTAATGACAGACTCACGGGTTTGCGTTGATAAGTTAGCATATATTTTCTTAGGGTAAGTTGTAATTATTTAATGGTTGTTAGTTCTACAAAGATCAAAAATATTAGTCTTGGTTAATAGCTTTTTCTTTCCCACGCAACCTTGGTCAAATTCTATCTAATTTAGATTTCACTTTATTCCGAATCAGAATTTAAACTGTCGGTATGTACAGGAATTTTAAAGTAAGTGAGCTATACCCGCAGAACAACAATTTTTATCTATTAATCGATCATTATTAGATAATCTGTACTTCATAAATTTGCAATATGTTTTATATATAATGTGGTTTGTTATTTATAGGTTTTAGGGAATTCATACATCGAATAGGTCATTTCAGTTATCAGTTATCAGTTATCAGTTATCAGTTATCAGTTATCAG
>NZ_CEZPJD010000741.1:0-3948 GCF_983059655.1 Okeania sp. | reverse complement strand
GCTGCTTTAATTAAATTAAAAAAACGAGCATCTGAAACATCTACTTGTTTGGCACTATTACGAGTTTTACCTAACAAACCTATTTTTTGTCCCTGTTGAATTGCTAATACTTCTCCACGGGAATTTCTAATTCTTAATTCCTTTACATTTCCTATTTGATAAAGACTACAAGTATAAAGGCGATTATTGTAAGAAAATTCTGCTTTTTGAGGAAAATTTTGAGGCGAAGTCTGTGAATTCCTAGAAATTTCCATAGGCAAACGTACTCCTAATAATTCCAACTCAATATTACTCTGACCATTCCAAGTATTTTCCCGCATTTTATAAGCAATATCTACCACCGAAGGTAAAGGAAAATAATCGCCCCAACGCCAAGCGATCGCCTGAATTATTTCTCCAGAAATTAAAGTTAATTTAATATGCCCCTTACCCACAATTCTTTGTTCAGAAATTCTCACATTCCGACTCCAAAATACAGGGTCTTTATTTTCAATTCCGCAGGGATGAAGTAAATCTATTTGACTATAAAGTTCAAAATTTAATTCCTTAATTTCCGCCTCCGCATCAATACTAATTAACGGTTTTAGATGCTGAATTTCTAAACATTGATGGGCAAACTCACTCAGACGGGAACGAAATTTATCTAAATTTTCTGCCGAGAAAGAAAAACCACCAGCCGCTCTATGGCCTCCATATTTTCCTAATAGCTCGTCACAAAATTGTAACGCCTCAAAAACATCAAACTCAGGAATGCCACGAGCAGATCCACGAATTATTTCTTGTCCCTCCTCCTCATAAGTGCCAATAAAAACAGGCACCCCATAACGCTCCACCAACCGAGAAGCAACAATACCAATAACACCATGATGCCATCCTGGTTGCACCACAACTAAAACCCTTTCCTCCTGTAAATTTATCTGACTTGACTCGCACCAAGCGATCGCCTCTTGCTCAATTTCCTCACATAACTGTTGTCGTTGCTGATTAATTTCTTCACATTGCATCGCCCTTTCCAAAGCTATTCCCATCTCATCAGTAGTCAAAAGCTCAATCACAATTTGTGGATCGGCAATACGTCCCACTGCGTTGATGCGGGGGCCAAGGCGAAAACCAATATCATCAGGTTTAAGAGATTTTTGATTATCTTTTTCTTTTGAGTTTAATACCCCACTGTCTACAGAGTGCTGAAAATTCGTTGGCATTTGAGTTCCCTCTTCTTCCCCCCTTTCAAAGGGGGGCAAGGGGGGATACCCTCTTCCTTCTTCCTTCTTCCCTCTTCCTTCTTCCTTAGCTTGAACACCAGATACTTGAATTAATGCTTGTACTCCTGGTAACTGGGAGTGAGGCAAATATTGTAACCCCCGTTTTACCAAGCGACGGTTTATTCCAGTTAGGGGTGCCAAGTCAGCAATAGTACCAAGGGTGAATAATTCTAAAAGTGGCTTGATTAAACCTTGGTGTTTTCCCAAACGTTGCGCTAGAGATACCGCCAAAATGTAAGCAACCCCCACTCCTGCCACACCCCGATAAGGAGAAATTTCCGAAATAAGTTTGGGGTTGAGGATAGCGTGAGCTGGTGGTAGTTTAGGTGGAATGTCATGGTGATCGGTGATAATGACATTTACACCTAATTCCCTTGCCCTAACAATAGGTTCATAAGCAGCGATACCATTGTCTACAGTAAGGATGAGACTTACTCCTTCCTGATGAAACTCCTCAACAATGCGTTGGTTAATGCCGTAACCTTCCTGCATTCGACTAGGGATAGCATAGTCAACTTTTGCCCCTAGATGTTTAAGAGCGCGCAACAATAAAGCAGTGCTAGTCATGCCATCTGCATCATAGTCACCACAAATAGCTATTTTTTGTTCTTGAGAAATTGTAGCTTGTAATAAATTGAGACTAATATCTAAGTCAGGAAATTCTTGTATTGGTAGAGGTAGTTTTATTGACTCAGGATCTAAAAATGCTTGTGCTTGTTCTATAGTAGAAATATCCCGGTTAATTAATGTCTGGGCAATTAGGGGTGATATTTCTAGAGTTTTGGCTAGTTCTTTAGTTATTTCTGGTTGCTCTGGATATATTAGCCATCTTTGGTTAGGTAGGTTTTGCTGTTTTGGTGAAAGGGGGAAATTATCTTGCATATTTGAAGAAGGAAGAGGGAAGAAGTGCGATTCGTTTGGCCCCCTTTGAAAGGGGGGAGGAAGAAGGAAGAAGGAAAAAGTGGACGGGGAGTCAAACCCCAACAAGCTTTTCAACAATTAATAATTAACAATTACCTCTCATAAATAGGGGCGTTGCATAAATGCGGGATGATTTTAATAGTTTTGTGGAAGTGGAAGTGAAAGTGGAATGGGCATCTTGCCCGTTCCTGATACTTGCCCATTCCTGATATTTTCACCGCAGGCAGGGACAGACAGGATGCCTGCCCCCACTTACCACTTATATTCAGGACTTACGCACTGACAACAGATATAGGGTTTCGGTGCGTAACGCTACCGCTAACACACCCTACCCATAGCGTTCATGCGTAAGTCCTGATATTCTTAAATTGTTGATATTCAGAACCATAATTATAGGAGAAAAAATGCTCAAAAGCTTAATCATACAAAAATGTTTAGAAGCAATACTGTTCCGGAACACTTATGGGGTTAAACTACATCTCGCTTATATCTTTGCTTTAATTGGAATAATTTTCCCTCATCATTACGTTTTAGCTCAAACTACTACAGAATATTATGCTGCTGTGAGTGAGGATAAAATTATTAATAATGACTCGGAAAATCAAGATGCTTCTGTTTATTTTAATCGGGGTGTCGATAAATATAATGATGGAAATTTTTCCGGAGCTTTGAATGATTTTAGTAAGGCTATTGAGCTGAGACCGGATTTTATTGAAGCTTATTATAATCGTGGTATTTTACGAATTGAATTAACAGACTATCAAGGAGGAATTGAGGATTTTACTAATGTGATTAATCTCGATCCTAGTCGCATAGAAGCTTATTATAATCGAGGAAATATTAATAGTATTATTGGTAATTATCAAGCAGCAATTGTAGATTTCAATCAAGTAATTGAATTAGAGCCAAACTTATTTTATGTGTATAGTAATCGTGGTGTTGCTCGTTCTGGAATAGGAGACGAGCGAGGTGCAATTGCTGATTTTTCCAAAGCAATAGAATTAGAGCCAAATGCTGTGGATGCTTATAATAATCGGGGAATTATTCGGCGGAAATTAGGAGATTATTCAGGAGCTATTGCTGATTATTCTAAAGTAATTGAACTCAAACCTAATAATGCTCAAACTTATTTTAATCTGGGAGTTGCTAGGACTGAATTTGGAGATAAACAGGGTGCAATTGAGGATTATAATTGGGCAATTAAACTTAAGCCTGATTATGCTGAAGCTTATCTAAATCGAGGTAATATTTGGCAAAAATTGGGAAATTATCAGCAGGCAATAGCAGATTTTTCTCAAGCAATTAAATCAAATCCTGAATTAGCAGATGCTTATAATAATCGCGGTAATATCCGTCGTTTATTGGGAGACGACTGGGGAGCAATTATTGATTACGACCGGGCGTTAGGAATTGAACCAAATTTACCAGATGCTTACAATAATCGAGGTAATGCTTATAGTGTTTTGGGAAATTATCGGGAGGCAATTTATAATTATAATCTGGCTTTGAAGCTTAATCCAGAACTATTTTTGACTTATTATAATCGGGGTGCTGCTTATTTAGAATTAGGAGATTATGAGGCATCTTTAGTAGACTTTAATCGAGCCATTGAATTGCAGCCTAATTTTGCTAATGCTTATGAAAGTCGTGGAATTGTACATGAGCAGTTAGGAAATTTGCCAAAAGCTCTGGAAGATTTACAGAAAGCTGCTGAGTTGTTTGTAGAGGAAGAGAAAAATTTAGAGTATGAAAGGGTTAAAGAAGT
>NZ_CEZPJD010000740.1:0-3953 GCF_983059655.1 Okeania sp. | reverse complement strand
GAGCGAGGGAGTGGGGGAGTGGGGGAGTGGGGGAGATTAAATATTGAAGTAATTAGGGCTTGCTGATTAAATGTCAAAACGTTTACTGGCAAAGGTTTTCGCCTTTTTAAGTCCGGAAAAAGTGCAACTCTTTTAGCTGGAGCGACTAAAAAATTAGGATTTTGAGCTGAGTATGGCAGAAAAATCAATGGATAATTCTTCTTACTGCCTCCTCTAAATTCCCCATTCCTCCTGACTCCTGACTCCTGACTCCTGACTCCTACAAAGAGCAAAAAGACTTTCCATACGCAAACCCTAATTATAGAATTATGAACATAACTATATAACCAGATTCTAAGGGTTAATAGCTGATAGCTATTTAATAATTAAGAACTACTTTTAGTACAAGTTTAATAATAGTTGCTTGCGATATTCTTTACTGGTAGAGTTATCATCTCCTAAGATATTAAATATTGCTAGCATTGCTTTGCGTGCACCATCATTTTTATATTTACGATTCCTGGTGACTATATCTAAAAATAATTTTAGTGCTTCTTCATAGTTAGCTGATAGTGTTAAACTACAAGCCTGAGCATACATTTTATCTAGTTCACTATCACCAGGATTTTCTGCTTCTTGTTTAAAGTGAATTAGTCCTTTTACTGCTTGTATTTGGGGATAAAACTCTCGGTTATTTTCTCCAATAGTTTTTATTAGTTTTTCAGCTTCTTCTAATCGATTTAAGCTGACTAAAAATTTCGCAGCTTCTATGATTAAACTAATATTACTAGGATATTTTTGAAAAAGCTGGTCTAAAAGATTTTTTGCTTGTTTTAATTCACCAGATTTTGTCAAGTTCCGTAGTGTTTCTAGCTCTGTTTCTAGTTCTGATTTAAGGTTAAGTTCACCTAGAAAGTTTCGTAGTTTTGGCTCTGAAAGAACTCCCACAAAACCTGGTTTAACTTCTCCTTGAGTTACGATTTTAACGTCTGGTACTCCCTCTACACCATAAGTTTGAGCTAATTCGGGATTCTGGTCTACATCAACTTTAGCTAAGATAAAGTCATATTCTTGAACCAACTTTTCTAAGATTGGTTTGAGCATTTTACACGGGCCGCACCAAGTAGCATAGAAGTCTACTAAAACAGGTTTTTGATGGGAATTTTTTAAGACTTCGGTGGCAAAGGTTGTGTTGTCAACTTCTATAGATATACCCATTGAATTCCTAGAATATTTTGTGTTATGGCAGAAGGAAGAAAGAAGAAGGAAGAAGGAAGAAGGAAAAGTATTATATTGTCTTAGTTTTAAGCTCTCGATCTGTCCTAACCTTTGCTTCGACTGCTATATTAACTATTATCTCATTTTGTCAGAGTTATTATGTCAGAATTGAGTAAATTTTTGACAAAAAAAATAAGGAAGAAGGAGGAGGAAAGAGGAAGGAAAAAAAAGTAGATCGGGAAAGTCAACAACCTACCACTTTATGTTTTATTAATCTCAACCAATTGTTAACACTGCTCATCTGGCAACAGTCTAGACTATCTGCTACGGCCAAATTTTCCGCATTTTCAGGGAAAAATATAAGCATTTTAAGACCAAAAGAGCTAAAAACCTTGCACTTTTTCAGCAATATTTAACCCTGGAAACCTGAATTGTTATTGATTACAATTTTATTCAGCAAGCCATAATTATTTTAGCCTTGCTACCCTAGAGTTTGTATCAAGTTTAAATAAGTGCATTACCAATGAAAAAAATATTCTTATAGTTATAGATAGATTATTATATCAAGTCTTGTTTCTCAAAGTGATTGATGATTTTTCTCTATTCCCTATTTCCTTATTTCACAAATATTTTATTCGGATAATCAGTTACGATTAAGATTACTTTAGTCGAAATTTTTTGGGGAATATTATATAGAAAGTTACCATTCCTTAAATTACGGTAAATTGCAAGTATTATAAAGAAGAAAAAATCAAGAAGACGTTTAGTTATTTAGGAGAGAAGGAAAAAATATTGCGTTGTTTTAGTTTGA
The DNA here is from genome assembly GCF_983059655.1 of Okeania sp. Classification (NCBI taxonomy): domain Bacteria; kingdom Bacillati; phylum Cyanobacteriota; class Cyanophyceae; order Oscillatoriales; family Microcoleaceae; genus Okeania; species Okeania sp. Next base: position 1,945 of record NZ_CEZPJD010000740.1, on the reverse strand, counting down.
AGTTTTTAATATGTCTGCCACCTTTCGTTCGATTGCTATAAATGTGTCAATTACTTATTACCAACTTTTATGTCATCAAGCACCAACTTAAATCCGAATACACCTGAAGAGTATGCCAAACTTGGCGCTATATATGCTGAACAGAAAAAATGGGAATTAGCAATTGAAAACTACCGTCAAGCTATGATACTAAAACCTAATTTTTCTTGGTATTACTATCATTTAGCACAAGTTTTACATCAACAAGAAATCTGGGATGAAGCTATAATTTTTTACAACCTTGCTATAGAATTAAACAATAATTTTTCTTGGTCTCATTATAATTTAGGAGATGCTTTAAGCAAATTACAAAGATGGCAAGATGCTGTTAATTCGTATAAAAATGCAATTAAAATTGATCGAAATTTTTCTTGGTCTTACTACAATTTAGGCAATGCTTTAGTAGAGTTAAAAAAACGGGATGAAGCGATATATAACTATATTTATGTGGTTAAGTTACAGCCAGAATCTCCAGGAATTTACACTAAATTAGGAGATGCTATAGAGCAAAAATATAATTCAAATCTAGATGCAGCAATTCAGGATTATCATCAAGCTATTCAGCATCAAGGGCAATATCCTATTTATGATAAATTACTGGAATTTTCACAAGATAATCCAAATTTATTTGTAGAAATAGCAAATAATTTAGCTAAGGCAGATAAGAATAATGGGGCGATTATTTTTTATAAAATAGCTCTAGAGATTAATCAAGATGACTTAGACATTTACCATAAGCTACAACAAGTTTTAGATCAAAAAAACCAGCTATCCCAAGAAATTTTAGAACTCCGACAAAAAATAGAGTTGAATCCAAATAGTAAGTCTTATTATAATTTAGGTATTGCCTTAACTCGACAACAAAAATGGGATGAAGCAGCTCTAGCTTATCGTCAAGCCATTGAAATTAATCCAGACCTATCTTGGTGGTTTTATTACAATATATGGGAAGCTTTTGCGAGAGAAGATAAACTGTTAGAAATACTAACTTTTTTCCAGAAATTTCAAAAATCTCATCCTGATTCTTTTTGGTCTTACTTAAATATAGGAGAGGCTTTAACTCGTTTGAATAAAATTGAAGAAGCTATACCTTATTATCAAACTGCTTGTTATAAGCAAACTCAGAAATTATACCCTGAATTAATATCCCAACCATGGAATTTAGAACAAGTACAAGGACCGAATTTTATCATTATTGGAGTCCATAAAGGAGGTACTACTTCCCTTTATAGTTATCTGATTCAACATCCACAAATTATTCCTCCGATAAAAAAAGAAATGGATTTTTGGTCTTGGAAGTTTAATGAGTCGATAAATTGGTATTTAGCTCATTTTCCAGTAATTTCAGAAGGGAAAAATTTTCTGACAGGGGAAGCTAGTCCTAGTTATTTTGATTATCCAAATGCTGCGAGAAGAATTTTTCAAGTTCTCCCTAAAGTTAAGTTAATTATACTTTTAAGAAATCCTGTGGATAGAGCTATATCTCAATATTATCAATGGCTACGATTAAACTGGGAAAATCGATCTTTTGAGGAGGCAATTCAATTAGATTTAGAGCAGCTAACGAAAGCTCCTGAAAAAGTTAATTATTGGATGAAGGAATTAAATTATTTAGCACGAGGAGTATATGTTGAATTTTTTCAGGAATGGATGAGTTTATTTCCACGGGAGCAATTTCTAATTTTGAAAAGTGAAGATTTTTATGTTTGTCCAGAAGTTACTATGAGGAAGGTTTTGAATTTTTTAGATTTGCCAGAATATCAACTCTCGGAGTACAAAAATTATAATATGGGAAATTATTCTCCTATTGATGAATCAATTCGTAGGAATTTAAATGATTATTTCCAAATTCATAACCACAGACTAGAAGAATATTTAGGAATGAAATTTAACTGGGATTAGGAAT
>NZ_CEZPJD010000739.1:0-3963 GCF_983059655.1 Okeania sp. | reverse complement strand
CCTGTTCCCAGATCCGGTGTTCCCTAAAAGTTTTCAATATCTCACAACTCAAATCTTATGGCTATAATTCTAAAAGCCAAACTAATAGACATCTCCAAAAATCAAAAATAAAATCAATTATCACACATAAATTATCAATTATTTCTCCCTACTCCCTACTCCCTACTCCCTACTCCCTACTCCCTCTTTTCTGGAGATGTCTATTTGGACTATTTCATCTCATTGAAACGAATATCTTGCTGGGGAATAGGAATCTCTATTCCTGCTTGAACAAATCGTTCTTTAATCTGATGAATAGTTTCATTATATACCCCCCAATAATCTGAAGTTTTAGTCCATCCTCCTACATACAGCTCGACAAAATATTCTGCAAATTTCCATGCAAATGTACTCGGTTTTGGTTGGTCTAATACTAAAGGATGAGATTTAAAAATATCCAAAAGTAATTGCTCAACTTTAGACAAATTCTCACTATAACCAACCCGAATTTGTAAACTAACGCGACGAGTATCTCTGGCACTATGATTAACGACTACACTACTCAAAACTGAGTTATTGGGAATTGTAATAATCTGACCAGTCCAACCTTTTACTTTTGTATGAGCGAGACTGATGGAGTCAATATAGCCTGATGTTCCACATAATTCTACTTCATCGCCTACATTAAACGGACTATAGACCATAATCATTAAACCACTAGCCAAATTTCCAATATTGGTTTGCAAAGCAAATGCCAAGATGAAGCTAGTACCACCAACTAAAGCAAGAATTGGACCAAGATTTATTTCCAAAGCTGTCAAAGCTAATAAGACACCAACACCAACAGTTGCTTGCCAAACACTTCTGACCAAAAATTGACGCAAAGGATCGGAAACTCCCCCTAAAATTCGCAGACTCCTATTAGTAACAAAGCCTAAAATCCCAGCAACAATTACAGAAGTAACCACAATTGCAGAAAAGATACCAATATTTATGCCCCAACGTAAACCACCTTCTTCTGATTTTATCCAACCACCTATCCTTAACCACAAACCTTCAGTATCGCTCACATCAATCTCGACACCACTAACAGATTGAATATATTGTCGGAAAGATTCTGCTGTGCCCCCTTTACTCTCAAATTCATCCAAAACAGTATCAAAGCGATCGGCAAGGGCAGTTTGTTCCTGTTGAAGCTCAGTAACACCAACAACCAATTGAGTCTTGACTTCCGATGCCTCTTCACTAGAATCTTCCAGTTGTTGTGATAATGCTTCTAACTGTTTTTCTTTCTCTGCTAATTCCTGTTGACTATCGATATCATCTGTATTACTGACTTCATCTTCGATCGCTTCTGCTACTACTTCTAGATTTTGGGTGGCTTCCTCATTTCCTTCACTTTGTTTTTTAACCTCAACAGCTTCCTCAATAGCTTCTTGAGCTTTGGCAAGTTCTTTTTGTGTCGCTTCTAGATTGTTTTCAGCTTCTTCTGCTTCTGGAGAATTAAGAGATGCACTATTTTTTCCTGCCTCTGCTTCCTCAAGAGATTTTTGAGCTTTTTCTATAGCATCAACCGCTTCTTCAGATTTTCGGGTTTCCCTATTTTTGCGTTTGATTGCAATTTCAGCATCGCTAATTTCCTGAACTTTAGCTTTTAGCAAATTCTGCCAAGCTTTAGCTTCGACTTCTAATTCCTGCTGAGTCAGAGGTTTGAGCAAAAGCTTCAGCTCATCCACAGGAATTTCCGGTTCTTCAGTAGTAATTGCTGCAATTGTGGCAGAAGTTTCTGCTTCAGATTCTTGGGAACTAGCTGGAGAAACCCATAGTGTTAGAGTAAAAGCAATTATTGTTAGGCAAAATACTCGCCATTTATGGCTAAAAATAGATTTTTTTCTTTTTTTCATCATAAAAATTCGGTAAGGCAGAAATTTGTCATAGATTTGCCGATGATTGGATTCTTCTTGGCAGAAAATTAAAATTAATATATCTAGGAAAAATATCCGAAAATAGCAGAGATATCATGTTCGGTAGAACAGTTATAATTAGGCTCTTAGTTGAGCTTGGGCAATGATAGTAAGTATTTCAGAGGCTCAAGCCCAACTACAAACAAACATTTTATTATAAATAGTTATCCGTTAGCGTAGCTCCCCCGGAGGGAGAACATGATATTACTTTCTCATCAAACAGCATTATTAGTATTATTCAGAATAATTAAGATCTAACAGGAAAATCCATACTATATTTTTTTTACAGCGGTTTTCATTTGGGTAAACCACAGTAAGGACATTCCATGGAATGTCCCTACAAGATTTGATGTATGAAGATGTAGTTCATCAATGAGCAAAAGCGCTGTAAATATTCTCTTCCAGTAGCTGTAGTGGACTGTTTCATCAAAAGGTTGAGAGACACACCCTAATATTTTTAGGTGCATCTCCCCACAACCGAATATTTGAAGCTATAATTGAGTCAGGTTTTTAAAGTGATGTAGGTTTGCTAGAAATTAGACCTGTGAACCTACTTTTCTTCTCTGTGGTTACCTTTGAGGGAACTAGCAGCAAAACCAATGATTTACCAACGCCTGGTTTTTACACCTACTTAGGTCGAAACGCTAATACTCCATAAGCATCAACAGACAAATATTTTGATGCTGCCTGTTGAATATCTGATGAGTCAAGTGCCTGAATATGTTTAGGATAATTTAGCGCTGGTGCTAAGTCTCCCACTATTGAGTGATAGTAACCATATAAATTAGCTCGATCGCCTGGTGTCTCATTGGCAAAAACAAACCTGTTGGCGACTAATGTACGAATGCGTTGAATTTCTGTTTCTGTCACCGACTCTTGTTGGATAGTATGTATATGGTGAGCGATCGCTGCTTCTACTTCTGCTAAATTTTCTTCTGGCAACCTAGCAGAAATATAGAAAACTCCTTGATGACGATGACTCATATTACTCACACCAATAGAATAAACCAAACCTCGCTCTTCTCGTAAGTCACGCACCAGGCGAGATGTTTTCCCCCGACTCAAAATAGTTGCCAACACATCCAAGGTATAAGTTTCACGTAATTGAGTTAGCCCAGGTACGCGCCAAAGCATGATTAACCTTGCTTGCTGAAGAGCTTCGTCAACTACTTCATGGCGAACTATTTCTGTAAAAGGTGCTTCTAGGGTAAAATTATTTGTGGGTGGCAGTGGAGGTACTTCTAGAATATTTTGGCTGTTTTCTGCTTCGGTAAATGAGCTAGCAACGATATCAATTAATTCTTCTACTGGTAAATTTCCGACTACAGTAGCAGTCATAGAAGTAGGCTGATACCAGGTATGGTGAAAGTCGCGCATTTGTTGGGGTTGCAGTTGAGAAACAACTTCAGCAGGACCTAATATCGGACGACGATAGGGTAATTTTTCAAAGGCGGTTTCAATAGCTTTTCGGTAACAACGACGGTTAGGGTTATCATTTGAGCGCCGAATTTCTTCTAGTACAACAGACCGCTCTCTTTCAAAAGGATCATCAGCAATGCTGGCATTGAGGAGTACTTCCCACTGCAAAGGTGCTAATTTGGCAAAGTCTTTAGGAGCAGTGGTAATGTAAAAGTGGGTATAGTCTTGGCTAGTGGCAGCATTCATTACAGCACCTTGTTGTTCCACTAAGCGTTCAAATTCACCACCAGGGAGTTTGGGAGTGCCTTTGAAAATTAGATGCTCGAGAAAATGGGCCATACCATTGATTGGTTCAGACTCAACTGCAGAGCCAACGTTTAGCCAAATATTGAGATTAACTGCTTCAACTGGTAAATATTCGGCAATGATAGTAAGTCCATTGGGTAATTGGTGGATAGTAGGGGCGTTAAGAGATTCGAGGGTTGGTTGGACTAAGGTAGAGGTCATTCTTGATTTTTGCTGTGGTTTATCTTTCTTAATATATTAGACATCTCCAGAAAAGAGGGAACAGTTCATTAATGGATAATGGATAATGGATAAT
>NZ_CEZPJD010000738.1:0-3974 GCF_983059655.1 Okeania sp. | reverse complement strand
GGAATCACACGGCCATAATTTGTAGCGATCGCTCTCCAACCCAAATCGGCCAAAAACCAAGTCCAGAGCATCGGGCCTAAAAACCCTAAAGCTGTCCGCGCTGCCCCATAACGAGCTGCACTTATGGCCATACCTCGATTAGCCATCTGCATAGTTATATGACTTTGAAACTGAGCTGCTGCTGTTGCCCCACCCCTAACTAATGCTGCTTTTGTCACTTGATATTTAGCAAAATGAATAGCAAACTGGTGGGCAAATTCCTTGAGTAAAATGGGTTTCAAAATCGAACTCACAGCCAAAGCACTACCACCTTTCAATAGTAAACTTAATGGATTTTTTTGTATTAATATTGGTAAGGGCTGAGGCACATTAGATTCGGCCAGGGATCGACATATACTTTGGCTTAAAACCTCTTGTTCTGATTTTGGTAGGCGTTTCCATGCCTGACCTAAAACATGGAGAAATACCTCTGCCTCTAAATCTATAGTTGAAAGCTTTTGAGAGTAGGAAATTTTCAGATAGCGACAAACTTTGATTAAAGCTTGCCGATAGGTTATTTGTTGAGTCCGCCCTCGCAATACTGTCATCCCATCTGCCACCAGATAACAAAATCTTTGCTCTAAGGCATCTAACCAGGCATCGCGATCGCGACTTTGTACATCTATGGGTAGAGGAGTCTGGAAATAATCCAAAGGATTGATCCCACGCCCAAACAAAAGTTCTGTTAACTGTTGTAACTCCTCTTCTGTTGCTAATTCTAGTGCTGCTCTTAGTTCATTCAACTTATCATTCCTCCACACCCACCAAGCATGACTTAGTTATTTTACTCTAGTTTGAAAGGCAAATTACCGAATTAGGGTTGAGTGCCAGATAATTATAACATAACTATTTATTGTCGCCAGGAAAATCATGATGGGATCGCAACAATTTGATGTTACAGTAATTGGTGCTGGTATGGCTGGTTTAGTCTGCGCTCAACAACTCCAGCAGGCTGGTTATTCGGTGGTGGTACTGGAAAAATCTCGGGGAGCGGGAGGACGGATGGCAACTCGCCGAGTATCAGGAACTCGTGTAGATCATGGGCTACGTTACCTCGAACCCAAAGGTAAATTTTTGCAACAATTAATTAATTATCTAGAAAGAGAAAAAAATGGCCTTTCTTCCCAGCACATTCTGCAACTTTGGACTGATAAAATTTATGAACTAACTCAACCCCAGGGGCTAATACTTCCTCTGGCTAAAGATTGTTATATTGCGCCCCAGGGAATGAACTCTGTGGGTAAATTTCTTGCCCAAAATTTAGAGGTTTGGTTTAGTAGGCGAGTGGAAACTATGCATCCAACAGTGAAGAAAAATTGGCATCTGAGTCTGGAAGTTACTAATGATGCTGCGACTGAAAAACCTACAGAAGTAATATCGAAAGCTGTTGTTGTAGCTATTCCAGCACCTCAAGCATTAATGATTTTAGAAAAACCTGTTGCGGAAACGCCACCGGAATTTCTCAATAATTTGCGTTTGGTGGAATATGATCCCTGTATTACTGTGATGGCGGGATATTCTCCAGCTCTACAGGGAAATTTACCAGAGTGGCGAGCGATCGCTTTTCCTGATGATGACTATCTCGCCTGGGTGGGTGTTGATAGCAGTAAACGCCCCCATTCTACTCAACCTGTATTTGTTATTCAAAGCAACGCCAAGTTTGCCACTACCCACCTCGACACTAAAGACTTACAACCAGTAGGGCAAGAATTACTGGAGTGTACAGCACAACAATTGATGCCATGGTTAAAATCTCCAGAATGGTTGCAAGTGCATCGGTGGCGCTATGCTTTTTGTCGTCAACCTTTGGCTATTTCTTGTCTGACTACAGAATTGCCGTTGCCATTAGTGGGTGCAGGTGACTGGTGTGCTGGAGATAATATTAAGGGTGCTTTCGCTTCTGGGTTAGCAGCAGCAAATTGGGTAAATAGTAAACTACAGAATTTGTCGTTACCAGGGGAAAGTTTTTTGAGGGGAATTTAATCTTTAGGACTTATATCATGTTTGGTTGAACAGTTATAGTCAGTTTCATAGTTGGGTTCGTAGTTGGGCTTTAGCCCTAATATATAGCGCTGCGCGCAGGCAATAGGCAACAGGCAATAGGGAAATAAAAGCTTATAAGATAAGATTTTAGCTATTGGGGAGTTCCTACAATTTGTAAATATAGCCCTCAAGCACTGCTATAAGTATTGCTTGGGCTAAAGCCCAACTACAAACAAAAAATTGATTAAAAGTTACGCTTATGCTCTAATCAGAAAATCATCTACTGTCTTTGAAAGAGTTCCTGGTTTACAATTTGAAGATTAGACAATTGAATAGTTTTGTGGAACAAGAGTGGTGATATTGTTTTCTAAATAGGACGATCGCTCTTTATTCAAGGATAGCGATCGCCTTTTTTCGGCCTAGAAAATAAATAGAATTATGGAATCAGTAGTTAGCTCTAACCGACAGCTAACCCGCTAAACTGTCGCCGATAGGTAGATTGAAAACCCAAAACTATATCTGTCTTGGGCACACCTGCTGCTAACAATTCGTCGGCAACGCCGATATCGGTACAATCTTGTTGTATCCAGATTTTCCCATCCTTAATATCCACATGAACTGTGGTACCATATACCCGTTTGTGATCGTCCCAACCTAGATTAACGACTAGATAGCGATCGCGCACTGTATCGAAAACAGCTTCTACTTCCGTATCTGGAGAGATATCTTCTCCTAAGAAACTTTCGGTCAAAATTTTTTGCACCAGTTCGGGGTAATTTAGTTTTTCCATGTTATAATTTCCTCTTTATTAGGGTCAAAAATTAGTAATTTTAATTGATGTTCGGCGATGACATCTCGAACGAATTCGCGACGAAAAAAGCCATCGTAAACCTCAAAGGTAATTGCCAGATATAATATTCGATTTGGATGCGCTTTTCTCAATGCAGAGCGGTAGTTAAGCATTTGGCCGAGGGCTAAATGAAATTCTTTAACCTCGGATGCTCCTACAAAAGATTTAACTTCTACCGCTATTTGGCGATCGCCTTTTTCGGCAGCAATGATTTTTTCTGCTCCTAAGTCTATTTGGAAACTAACGTCACCGACTCTCATAAATAGAGGATCGTGAGTTATGATCCATCCATCTTTTTCAAGGGCAGAGCGTACTGCATCGTGAAAGATGTCTCTTGCTGACATAATAGCGTTTTTTTTGTTTGATTTCGGTTTAGTTCCGGGGTTGTTTTTAAGATTATAGCAATTAATCTCTTCTTTAACGATGCCTTACAACGGATTTTTTGCTTTTCATATTCTAAATTGTTGCCGTTTAACGCATCTACAAATTTTGCTGTTTGTTGGGCAAATTACTATTAATTCCCAGGGATAAAATTCCCATGATTTTCTCTAAGTTATTAATAAAGTATTCGGTTAGATCGATGTGAACTTCTGTATTTTCTAATTTTAAAAATTTCCAAATATTTCCAGTGGTGACGACACCGTAAATGATGGAAATTTGATTGCCTTGTTGTTGATTAAATATTTGTGCTGCTATCATTTCTGCGAGACATTGCCCTAACCCGGCGTTTAAGTTTTCTTTTTTAGCTTCTACAATGGCAAAAACTGGAGATTTAATAAATAGTTGTTCTGAGTCTAGACTAATGAGAAAGTCACAAGTACCATTTAATCCTCTAGCAGTATCGACATTAAATTCTGTTCCGGAAAACAGGCTAATTTGATTATTCAGGATTTTTCTAAATTCTATTAAAATCGGGGCAATAATCATTTCAGAACGGGCTTTTTCTGTATTAATTGCTAAGGCTAATGGTAAGTTATTTTGTAATGTTTGTTTTAGAAAATCGCTTGGTTTAACTTCTGGTATATTCGCAAAAAAATCGACTTGCTCATTGATTTTTAAGGAAAATTCTTGTTGGATTTTGGGTAATGTTAAATCGCTGTAA
>NZ_CEZPJD010000737.1:0-3976 GCF_983059655.1 Okeania sp. | reverse complement strand
ATGCTTTTGGGTTGCCCATACTAACTGTAGTCTATCCATGTGAAAAGCGCTATAAGTAGTCAGACAAATTACACTATAAAAAATCTTGCTGACCATCTAGAAAAAATTAGTCACGATCAAATTAATCGTTACTTGAAAAATATTGATTTAGGTACAGAAGTTTTGTGGCAAAATGTAAGGGAAGAAATTGTAACAACTGAAGATGGTTATTTGATTTTTGATGACACAGTTATCAATAAAAAGTATTCCCGTGCGTATTGAGCTTGTCCAGCGTCAGTGAGCGTGGTAATAAACATGGGGTAGTCCGTGGAATAGGAGTAGTTAATTGCTTATATTTTAATCCTCAGATAGAACGGTTTTGGATAGTAGACTATAGGATTTATAACCCAGAAGTTGATGAGAAAAGTAAAATAAATCATGTAGAAGATATGATGATTGATGTAGTAAAAAAGAAGAAAATGCCAGTAAAAACAGTATTAATGGATAGCTGGTATGCAACCCAAAGACTCATGGCTTTAATAGATAAATTAGGTAAAATTTACTATTGCCCATTAAAAAACAATCGTTTGGTAGACGATACAGGGGGTGTAGAAAAGTATAAAAAACTGGAAGAAATAACATGGAATGAGCGGGAATTAGTATCAGGAAAAGTTATCAAAATTAAAGGTTTTCCTAGAGATAAAAAAGTCCAATTATTCTGGGTTAGTGTTTCTACAAGCAGAACAGAATATATTGTTACTAATCACCTCAGTAATCAGAGTACAGATGATGTTGAGTTTGAGATTCAAACTAGATGGAAAATTGAGGAGTTTCACAGAGAAATCAAACAATTAACAGGGCTGGAGTTTTGGATTGGGTCGTCGGGCAAAAATTCAAAAAAATCATATTGCTTGTGCCATGTTAGTCTGGAATCATTTGAAAAAAATAGCTAATCTTTTGGGGATAACTATTTATCATCTGAAACATCAATTATTGTCCAAATATCTAGTATCTGAACTTAAATATCCTACAATTAAAATGACAGTTATTTAGGTTTTTATGAATAGGGATAACACCAACAGTGTTGGGCGATCGCTTAGAAAAATTATAGCGTTAGCGGAGCTTTGCGTCAGCAATCGCTATATTTACTATGCACTATATATGGTGTCTTTGCGTAAGTCCTGATAATATTGTCTTGTTCTGAACAAGTGAATCACCTAACTCGCATGACTGCTTCTGTTTCTAGGTTAAAAGGATGTCTGTGAGCTACAACTACCTTTTTGTGTAACTCCCTACTCCCTCTTTTCTGGAGATGTCTAATAATTAACCTCCTTCCTTCCTCCTTCTTCTTTCTTTCTTCTTCCTTCTTCTTTCTTCCTTCTTTCTTCTGCTATAGAAGTTCCTTCTAGTAACAACAAACGCGAGGGTTGAAGACAAACCTGCCAAGGAAAAGAACGATTTTTAATTTCACGCCATTTTTCCTTAAATACTTCTGCTTGCAGATGGTAGTCAAAACCATTTTTTGCTGGTTGATATAACTTTAAGTACAAAGTTACTCGATGTTGAGTTTCACTAATAGCTGCCAACCAACAGGGAAAAGTATTAGGTTTGTTTGACTCCTCAGTAAAAGTAATCTGGTGAGCGCGAATGCCAACATGAGAAAAAGATTCTGGAATAGGTTCAATGATATCAAGACTGCATCCCCACTCAATAGCTTCTATTTTTCGGTTTTCAATTATTACTGCTTGAGAAAAGTTCTTACAACCAGTTAATTGAGCTACTCTTACACTGGTAGAATATTCAAAAATGTCATGTTTGACACCGTGAGCAAGAGTAATTCCGTCATCGACTACTAACAAATTTTGGCAAATTCGGTAAGCTTCCTCTAAGTTGTGAGTTACCAATAAAGTCACCCCTCGATAATTTTTTAGGGTGGCAATAACCAATGTTTCAATGTGATGGCGCAGGTGGGTATCTAATGCGGAAAAGGCTTCATCTAACAACAAAGCATCGGGTTGACTTGCTAATGCTCGTGCCAAAGCCACCCGTTGTTGCTGACCTCCCGAAAGTTCTTCTGGATATCGTTTGCCATATCCTGGTAACTGCACTGCCAATAGATAAGCTTCCACTTGTTGTTTAATCTCTGTGGACGACAAACCTTTGGGCAAACCAAAAGCGATATTTTTAGCTATACTCATGTGAGGAAAAAGAGCATAATTTTGAAATAGATAACCAATGCGGCGATCGCGACTGGGCAAATTTATTTTCTGTTGGGAATCAAATAATACTCGTCCATTTAAAACAATTCGACCTCTTGTGGGAGTTTCTAAACCAGCAACGCAACGTAAAATCATACTTTTACCAGCACCAGATCCTCCTAATAACCCCAATGGTTTGTTATTAGCATTGAAACAAACATCTAAGAGAAATCCAGGCAATTTTTTCTGGATATCTACTAATAGACTTTGTGAGTTTGTGCGGGAGTTTAGTTTCAAGGGTTGTGTTTTGACTGCGGGAACAGAACGCACATCTATAATTTGTTTTTCTGTTTTTTTTGCTCTACGTTTTTTGATTTTAGATTCTGACCAATAGTTGACACCAGTTATTACTCCTAGAGATATGGCTAAAATTACTAACACCCAAGCAAATGCTTCATTCATATTCCCACTTTCGGAAGCGAAGAAAATGGCAATGGGAATAGTTTCAGTTTTCCCAGGAATGCTCCCTGCCAACATTAAAGTAGCACCAAACTCACCGAGCGATCGGGCAAAAGCTAATAATGTCCCGGCAATAATACCTGGTTTTGCCAAGGGTAACAAAATACGCCAAAATACAGTCCACTCAGAAGCACCTAAAGTTCTAGCACAAGCAAGGAGACTGGTATCAATTTGAGTAAAAGCTGCTAGTGATGTTTTGTACATCAGAGGAAATGAGACCACAGTAGCTGCTATTACGGTGGCAGGCCAAGTGAAAATCAATGCGATCCCTAGAGATGAGAGTAGCTCACCAAGGGGGCCGTTTCTACCAAATAATAATAGTAATAGAAAACCTGTTACAGTTGGGGGCAATACTAAAGGAGATGTAAAGATGGCATCAATTATTCCTTTGCCTTTACCCCGATATCCTAGCATCCAACGTGCTGCTGCTATGCCGAGAAAAAAGGTAATAACTGTAGTAACTGTTGCAGTTTTAAGAGAAATCCAAGCAGGAGATAGGTCTAAGTTCATTAGAGTTGTTGAAGAAGGTTGTAGGTTGTAAGTTAATTAATAAAATAATGGTAGGGAAAAAAGAAAGACAAATCTGAAGTTGAGGTTATTCTGTTTCAGAATCTTTTCTAGAGATGTCTAAGTAGCTATCCATAATTACTTTATATTTTCTATCTTTTTTCCTGGCATAAACTGTTTTGTTGACTACAAGATAGAGGAATATTTGATTTCTTTAGGGAAAAAAATAGGAACTTTCCTTTCAAAGTTCCTAGATAAAAATTTATTTATTACTAATGCTCAAAATATGATATAATTAGCAAAATTTGTTAAGCTGTTCTTATCAAAACTTGGGACTAAGATAAGGGAGCTAACTTATGGGATCGCCCCCATACTTGAGATTGGCTTTCTTTAGCGAAAAATTCTGGGTATGCGCCTCCCCTTTTAAGGGGATAACAAAAGAGAATATTTCAGATTTCAATTCACTTTGCTTTCCTAGGTCATGCTGCGCAAACAGCTAGAGGTACTGATAGCGTAGCTCCGACCATAGGAGGCTAACTGATAACTGAAATGACCCATATTTTCTAGAATTAGATAGAATCAGGGTCTACTCCTAATTCTTTTAGTTTAGTTGCCAGACGTTCAGCACGTTGCTGTTCTTGTTCGGCACGTTGCTGTTCTTGTTCGGCACGTTGCTGTTCTTGTTCGGCACGTTGACGTTCTTGTTCGGCACGTTGCTGTTCTTGTTCGGCACGTTGACGTTCTTGTTCGGCTACTTCCCCTGGTAATAATAC
>NZ_CEZPJD010000736.1:0-3976 GCF_983059655.1 Okeania sp. | reverse complement strand
AATCCAACGATATTTTGGTTACTGGCTGGGGCAATTCTTTGTTTTTTAGAACTCTTCGTACCCACAGCCTTTGTTGAATTTATGATGGGACTAAGTGCCTTTGTTGTGGCAGGAGTGTCCCTCTTAATTCCTAGTATTAGCGTACAAGTGGCCTTGTGGATGATTTTTTCTGTAGCTTCTATTTTTGCCTTCCGTCGTCTGCTGCCCAATCATACAGTGGCTACTATTGCAGATGCTCAGGAAGCAGAAACTTTAACAGAAATATTACCAGGCCAGCCTGGTCGAGTAATTTATGAAGGTAATTCTTGGCGGGCAAAATGTGACGATGAAAGTGAGGCGATCGCTGCTCATGAAAAAGTTATTGTCGTTAGACGTGAAGGTAATACTTTATTTGTATTGCCAGAAAACTTATTAAATTCTTCAGTTTATCTCCCTAAGTAAAGGTAAGCATTTCCTGCGGAATGCTACGCAAATAGCAATAGGTAATGAATAATTTTCTCAGGTTTAGTCCGGGGACTTTGAAAGTAATTTTTTATTCTTTCCTTAATTTCAAAGGTTGCTTTTACCTTCCCAAAAATTAATGGCTGATAGCTGATAGCTGACAGCTAAATGCTTACAACCAAAGTCAATTGAAATAATAACTAATTAGATAATTAGGAGATTAAAAATGGAACAGTTTTTTTTGTTAGTCTTTTTAGCTTTAGGTGGTTCAGGTTTAGCTGGAAGTGTCAAAGTTATTAATCAAGGAAATGAAGCTTTAGTAGAAACTTTAGGTAAATATAATGGCAGAAAATTAGATGCTGGTTTAAAATTTGTTATCCCATTTTTAGATAGAATTTCTTATCAAGAAACTATTCGGGAAAAAGTATTAGATATTCCACCTCAGCCATGTATTACTAGAGATAACGTAGCAATTAGTGTAGATGCTGTGGTTTATTGGCGGATTATGGATTTGGAAAAAGCCTTCTACAAAGTAGAAAATCTCAAATCTGCAATGACTAATCTAGTTTTAACTCAAATTCGTGCAGAAATGGGTAAATTAGAATTAGACCAAACCTTTACAGCTCGCACAGAAATTAATGAGGTATTACTCAGAGAATTAGACATAGCTACTGACCCTTGGGGAGTAAAAGTAACTAGGGTAGAATTACGAGATATTAGCCCTTCTAAAGCAGTACAAGATTCTATGGAATTACAGATGACTGCGGAACGACAAAAACGGGCAGCAATTTTAACCTCAGAAGGGGAAAGAGATTCTGCAATTAACTCTGCCAGAGGTAAAGCAGAATCACAAGTCCTTGATGCCGAAGCTCGTCAAAAAGCAACTATTTTAGAAGCAGAAGCACAACAAAAAGCAATTGTTCTGAAAGCTCAAGCTGAACGTCAATCTCAAGTATTACAAGCTCAGGCAACTTCAGAAGCATTAGAAATTATTACTAAAACCCTCCATAAAGACCCCAATGCAAAAGAAGCTCTCCAATTTTTATTGGCTCAAAACTATTTGGATATGGGTCAGAAAATTGGTAGTAGTGATAGTAGTAAAGTTATGTTCATGGACCCCCGTAATATTCCAGCAACTTTAGAAGGTATGCGTTCCATTGTGGCAGATGGCAAAAATTCAGTTAATAGTTAAAGAAGTTTTGGGGTTTTGAGGTAAAAAATGGAAATATAGCAATAGCCAGAGCGGTTAGGACATAGATTTATCTTTAGACAGGGAAATATTTTTCTTACTATTCCCTATTCCCCATTCCTTAATTAAGAAAGATCTTAAATTATAGCAATGAGCGCTGGTATATTTACAAATTGCAGGAGATGCCCAATAGCTAAAAGTCTGATATTATAGGCAATTTGCCCCTTTTGCCAGATGAGCTGTTGCCTATTGCCTGCGCACAGCGCTATAAAGTGCAGCGGTCACAAAGTCCAAAAAACTCTAAAGTGTGATAAAAAATTTTAAAGCTGTGGGACTTCTGTAATTTATTTTCTAAATTATGGACAGGACATTCATCAATAGGAATAGAAGTCCCACATTTTACACAGGTCAGATGATGTTGGTCTTGCTGCAAGCAACTATATACAGATTCACCATTGGCCAAAAATCTTACAGTCACTACACCTTCTTGCTTGAGGGCTTCTAGAGAACGATAGACTGTTGCTAACCCCAGAGGTTGGTCACATTCTCGTAGCGCTGAATAAATATCCTGGGCAGATAGCGATCGCTTCTGGATTTTTAATAGCTTCAAAATACGCTCTTGAGACCGGGTACGATTGGATTTCATGGCCAGTGTGCTTAACTATAAACAGAACTTAACTGATAATATCTAACGTGTTCCGTTGAAATCTAAAATTTTTTAATCTCGTGACAAAACAATATCAGGCACATATATATGTTACCCTAAGACCATCTGTTTTAGATCCTGCCGGTACTGCTGTTAAATCTGGGTTGGCACAGATGGGATATGAAAATGTAGAACAAATTAGAATTGGTAAATATATTGAGTTGATGCTTCAGGCAACTGATGAAGCAACAGCAAAGGAACAATTAGAATTAATATGTGATCGACTATTAGCGAATCCTGTCATTGAAAATTATCGTTTTGATTTAACAGACATCTCCAGAAAAGAGGCAACAGAGAGAAATAATTGATAATTTGTGGATAATAATTGATTTGATTTTTGATTTTTGGAGATGTTAAATGGAAACTGTCAAAGAAGATGGTAATATCATGTCCGGTTGAATAGTTATAAATAAACTACTCAGAATTCAGAATTGAGGAGGGAAGAAAAGGGAAGAAAGAAGAAAAGAAGGAGAAAATTTTTTGCTCACTAATTATCTGGACATGATATAAGTTTTATGTGAAACTGTGGACATGACTTGTGATAGTGGAGCTAGAATACAAGTGTCAATGGTACGACTGTGAATTAGTAGTAGTTGATAGATTTTTTCCGTCTTCGCTCGACTTGCTCTAATTGTGGTCATGTACAGGATATGACGAGTGAATATCAGAACTTATGACTGCCCAGAATGCGGTTTATCAATTGACCGAGACTTAAATGCCTCAATTAATTTAAGAGATGCGGTCGGCTTGACCGTGAATGCCTGTGGACGGAGTGCTGCCGACAGTTCCGGTGGTTTGCGTAGCATTCCGTAGGAAAGCAGGAAATAAACATTAAAATATCACGCTATGTGACGTTTTATATCAGTTTTATGAAGCAGTCTTAGATCTAGTTGCTAGTGTATAGTACTCTGTGAAAAATCTGCAATAACACACCTTCAGAGCATAGAAACGATAATTGAAATTAAATTAATATGAAATTTGGTATTATTGTGTTTCCTGGTTCCAACTGCGATCGAGATGTAGCTTGGATAACTCAAAGTTTATTAGGTCAACCAACTCGCATGGTTTGGCATCAAGAAGAAGATATTTCCGGTCTAGATGTAATAGTTGTCCCTGGAGGTTTCAGTTATGGGGACTATCTTAGATGCGGGGCGATCGCTCGTTTTTCTCCAGTCATGGCAGCAACAGTTGCTCATGCCCAAAAAGGTAAGTTAGTCTTAGGCATCTGTAATGGTTTCCAAATATTGACAGAAATAGGACTATTGCCAGGAGCATTAATCAGAAATCAGCAATTAAATTTTATTTGCGATCGAGTTCCGGTCAAAGTAGAAAACTCTGATACTCCTTGGACTTCTGATTATCAAAAAGGAGAAGTGATTCGTTTACCAATAGCTCATGGTGAAGGTCGTTACTATGCTGATACAGAAACGTTGCAAGAATTAGACAATAATGGTCAAATTTTATTTCGTTACTGCACAGAGAATGATGAAATTAGTCAAGTAGCTAATCCTAATGGTTCTCTTAATAATATTGCTGGGATTTGTAACCGTCAAGGTAATGTGTTGGGAATGATGCCTCATCCAGAGAGAGCATCAGACCCAATGTTAGGTGATACAGATGGCATCAAATTATTTAAGGGG
>NZ_CEZPJD010000735.1:0-3987 GCF_983059655.1 Okeania sp. | reverse complement strand
CTCCAAAGCTCATGCAATCATGTATGGGTAAGTTTGGGTAAGTTTAGTAGAACGGTTAATAACTGTTACCGAAAAATTGTGGTCTAAAGTCTCCCTTTTTAAACACATAAAACAAAGAGGCTTTAAACCTTCTTATTGCAGAGGTGCTGATAACTGATAACTGATAACTGATAACTGAAATGAACTACATCCAGTTCAACTCCATTAAAAAATTAGCAATTCTCTGAGCAGCACCCGGTTTACCCATTCTCTGAATTCCATTTTTAGCAATTAATTGTAGTCGCTTTGGATCGTTCAATAGAGACTTAACTGCATCTGCAACTTCTCTGGGGTGCTTGACCAAAGTTATAGAAATTCCTAAAAGACGACTTTGAGCTTCCGCAAAAGCAGATGTGAATTGAGGGCCATTGCCAGGAATAGCGATCGCTGGTTTCCCCAGACCAACAAATTGTTCCGTAGCAGTACCAGCCATAGCAATAGCTAAATTTCCCCGATGCAAAAATTCAGGAAAAGCTTGTCGATCTAAAATCAGACTAGCATTTTTATTCTGAGAAGTTAATTTGACAGGAAACTGAATATTTCCCTCTCCAAAAAAAAAGGTTGGTACAGGACGATCGACTGGCAGTTGTAAAATACTGTTTTGAGTATCAGTTCTCATTTCCCGTTCAGTCTGCCAATGATAAGACTGGAGCACTGTAATAAAAGGTTCTAAACTTAAGTTAGGGGCAATAGCTCCCAGAAACAAAAACTTTTGCTGTGGAAAATTTTCGAGCAACCCTACAACCGCTTGAATAATAATTTCCCAATTTGCATAAACTTCAGGAGAACGAGATCCAGGTAATAAAGTAATAGTCACTTGGCTCTGTATTCCTAGCATTTCTGTATCAGAGCTGTCTATTGACAGCAGAGATTTTTCCAACTCTACACCATCCATCATGGGGTTTCCCAGATAATAAGAGCGAATTGACTTTTTTCTGAGTATTTGTGCTGTTAGATCGTCTCTAGCAAGTACCGCTCTACACTTACTCCTACTCATTAACCAACATTCCCAAGGAAAGTAAACCGACTTTGACCAATGCTGAAAATTTTCTACCAAAGACTTGGAGGCAAGTTTCCCAGTGTCATCTCGGATCAAATATTCTGATTTAGCAGTTCCCAAAAAAGCGTAAGGTGCTCCACTCAACCAAGCAAATAATAAAGGTACAATATCGCCAACTGCAAAGATAACTACTTGATGACCTAATCTAATTTCGGAACTTACCCAATATTTTAATGCTTTAAGTTGAGTAAGGGTCATTTTTAATAAACCACCTTTGACATCTTGCCATAACTGTTGCCCATCCATATAGATAAACCCGCCAGAAGGCATTTTTTGTCGGGGACCAATAATTGAGAGGCGAGGTATTTTGGTATAAGCGTATCCTTCCCCAACTATAGGCAAGGCAGCAAGACTAGGAGGAAGAGGATATTTTTGTAGTTCTTGTACAATTTGAACTGCGATCGCATCTTCCCCATGACCATTACTAAGGCAAAGTATCTTCAAAGTCATAATTAAAATTAGGGAACAGGGAACAGGGAACAGGGAATAGGGAATAGGAAACACCGAAGCAATAAAATTCTCACCCTAATTCCTATAGTTCGTAATTGAAGCACTCTGAGAAGTAGTAGAAGTAGGATACTATTTAGCATATCTCAGGGCTTACGCAAATTAACCTTTAAAACGCCATATATAGAGGCAAATGCTGGCTAACAACGCCCTCACTCGATAACGGGCAAATATCAGGAACGGGAACGGGAACGGGCAAGATGCCCATTCCACAAGACCACAAAACTATTAAAATCATTCTGCATTTATGCAACGCCAAAACTTTAGTCAAAATGTTCCATGGAATGTCCCTACTACTAAAATGAAAACTGCTGTAATTCACCAAGATAAATAGAAATTGGGAAATAAAAAAGATGAATATATTAAGAAACTTACAAGAGGGTAAATATACATTAGAACAAGAATTAGGAAGGGGAGGTTTTGGTATTACTATCAAGGCTACTCATAATTATTTAGGACAACCTGTAGTTATTAAGACTTTGAATGAGTCTCTATGTCAACATCCTAACTTTGAGGAATTTCAAAGGAAGTTTCAGGATGAGGCAAGAAGACTCGCTTTGTGTGTCCACCCTAATATTGTCAGAGTCAGTGATTTTTTTGTGGAAAATGGTCAACCTTACATGGTGATGGACTATATTCCTGGTAAAACTTTAGCAGAAGTTGTATCTGGTGGACAACCTCTACCAGAGGCGATCGCC
Source organism: Okeania sp. (assembly GCF_983059655.1). Lineage (NCBI taxonomy): Bacteria > Bacillati > Cyanobacteriota > Cyanophyceae > Oscillatoriales > Microcoleaceae > Okeania > Okeania sp. Next base: position 1,683 of record NZ_CEZPJD010000735.1, on the reverse strand, counting down.
GTGCATTATATTCGTCAGGTAGGCAATGCTTTGATAGTAGTGCATCAAAATAACTTGCTTCACCGAGATGTTAAACCCCAAAATATTATGCTACGTCGGGATACTGAGGATGTCATCTTAATTGACTTTGGTATTGCGCGAGAATTTATTGCTGGTCAAACTCAGGTTCACACTAATTTGGTTTCTGATGGTTATGCCCCTCCAGAACAGTATTTTCTTCAAGGAAAACGTACCGCAGCAACAGATGTATATGGTTTAGCTGCGACTCTCTATACTTTATTAACAGCACGACTGCCAATACCAGCAATGAGCAGAGCGCAACAAAAAATGGCTACTCCGAGGGAGTTACAGCCTCAACTAAGTGGTACTGTTAATCAAGCAGTGCTAAAAGGTATGGCAATGGATATTCAACACCGACCTGCTACTGTGGAGGAATGGCTAAAACTGTTATCAAATTCTAGTACAACTGATTTACATTCAACTATCCAGGTTGTACCTCAACAGCATCCAGCTCATAATGTGGGAAAAGAAACAACTGCTACGACTGTAAATATTCCTCCTACACAAAGACCTACAGGAATATTAATGTGGGGTATACTTGGAGCGATCGCTACTTTAGTAGTAGGAACATTAGCAGCAATAGTGTTAAATTCTCAGCCCTCAGACACACCAACTATTGTTCAAACTCCTGCACCATCTCCCACAGTTAGGCCATCAGATATTGCTCAAACTCCTATATCAAAGCCAACTGCAACTCCTACACCATCTCCAGAGCCTAATGATCCGGAGCCATTGCCCAATTTTACTCCTACCCCATCACCATCTCCAACTCCTGTTCCTCCTCCTATAGTAAGACCAACCCCTACCCCTCCAGTAGAAAAACCTACACCCATACCACCTACGGTTGAGCCAACTCCAGCTCCAATTCCAACATTAACTCCAGCTCCAACTCCGGTTCAACCTCCCCAAGATTCAGTTCCTAATATACCTATAGAGTTAATATTGCCAGATAATATTCCTTCCGATCCTATTGATAATTCTACTATTAGGGATCGGTTGCCAATTATTCGTGGCTTACCTCCAGGTACATTGGAAAGTAAAGTAATAGAATTATTAGGAAAACCTACAAAAGTTAAAGAGGGTAGCTATTGGCCTAATACTAAGGTTGTTATTTATGATTTACTTCCTAATCAAATTACTTTAGGCTATATATATGATCGAGATTCTCGTCGCTTGCGACAAACTGAGTTGTCTGTTTCAACTGCACTACCTGAAAGAATGGTAAGAGTTGCTTTTACTAATATGTTGAATCTAAAAATTACTCCTGAGATTAAGGAAGGACTACAGGATGTACGAAACCGTAAAATTAATCGCTATGAGTTTAAAACAAGTAATCTCGAAGGTTTAATTGAGCGTAGTAGCGATGAGCGTATATACATTGGTGTCAGGGAAAATGATTGACATTAAGAGAGAGTAGGGGAGTAGAGAGTAGGGAGTAGGGGAGTAGGGAGTAGGGGAGATTGAAGTAATTATTAGACATCTGGTAAAAATCAAAAATAAAATCAATTATTATCCATATATCATCAATTATTCCCCCCTGTTCTCTTTTCCCTGTTCCCTGTTCCCTGTTCCCTATTCCCTGTTGCCTGTTGCCTGTTGCCTGTTGCCTGTTGCCTGTTGCCT
>NZ_CEZPJD010000734.1:0-3990 GCF_983059655.1 Okeania sp. | reverse complement strand
ACTGGATCGTAAATCATCGAACACACGCAACAGATCCATTTACGATTAGCAGGGTCGTTGCCAGCAGCTTTTTGTTTCGGTGCAACGCCATTTAAACCTTCGAGAGCTTCTGTATATTGATCCGCGTGATGATGCTCAATGCTAGTCAACAAACCAAACTTATGAGTTGCTTGGCGAAACATCGAAGCGTGTTCGCGAGACTCTTCCTCTTGCTCCTTAAATTCTGCTGCTGCTGCACTATCGCGGTCTACCCGTGCTTGCTCGGCAAATTCTGGGTACATAGTTGTATATTCGTAGGTCTCTCCTTCAATTGCTAACTCTAAACAACGAGAGGCGATCGCTTTTTTCTGCTCTTCAGTCAAACTAGATGGATCGTCTACTACTAACTCTGGGTGAAGTAGGCGAAAATGAGAAAAGGCGTGTTGAGTCTCTTGGTTGGCTGTTTCCCGGAAAAGTTTGGCTAAATCTGCCATGCCCAATTTCTTCGTTACTTCGGCAAAGAAGAGATACTTACGGTTAGCCATTGATTCCCCTGCAAAAGCATCAGACAAGTTTTTGGCGGTGTTAGAGTTGGACAAGTCCATGGTGTTCTCCTAAATTATTGCTTTTCCTCTGTTATTTATAAGAATAATTCTGATCTAAGAAAATGTCAAGAATAGTATTAAGTTTAATTTAATAACCAGTGTTTGTTGAGATGTGTTATAATATGAGGCTGGTATAAAATGTATATAATAGGCTTAAATTAATGAACAGTAACTATTCTGCAACAAATATTAAGGAAGAAATGCAATCTAAGGGGCTGAGAATTACTCCTCAGCGATTTGCGGTTTATGCTAATCTTTTATCTCGCTCAGACCATCCCACAGTTGAGGAGATACTGAGTGAAGTCAACCGTGAGTTACCAATTTCTTCCAAGGCAACTATTTATAGTGCCCTAACTGTGTTACGAGAAGTAGGGTTAGTTAAGGAAGTATTACTGGAAGAGGGAGTAACTCGTTATGACGCTAACGTTAAACCTCATCATCATTTTTGCTGTCAAAAGTGTGGCGCGATCATTGACTTAGACTGGGAAATTTTTAGTAATTTACGAGTAGATCGCTTACCACCAGGAATTTATCCTGAAAGTTATGAGGTTATTGTTAGGGGTACATGCAGTCGTGAAAGTTGTAATAAAGTATAGTTCAACAATTAATAATGAATAATTAATAATTACCTCTTCTTTTCAAGGAGAGGCTTTAAACCTTAATTATTCGGTAATAAGTTTGATAGTGCGAGCATCTTGCTCGCGAATATTTTAGTATCGCTAAGTAAGAAGAAAGAAGGAATAAATTGATGGGGACTCAGAGGTTGTCTGAGAAATCTCATTTGCTAAATCAAAGCTCCCTAAATCCCCCATCCTTCAAAAGCGCAGCATCCTCTGGCTTCCCATCCTTCAAAAGCGTAGCATCCTCTGGCTTCTCCCTTTCTAAGGGGGACGGGAGGGGGATTAATAAAGGGGGACTTTTACCAACTAATGGATTCTTTTTCCCCCCAGAATTGGCTTGCTCGGGGGGCAAAATTCAGTATTAAACAACTTTTCAAACATCCTATCAAACTCCAATTTTTCTTTCTGCCCTCTGCCTTCGTTTACAATATTCTTTTTATTAATTACTATTGCTAAATATAGAATTACCCGATGAAAATTAAAAGCTTTAATCATGTTGCAATTATTTGCTCTAATTATGAAAAATCAAAACATTTTTATGTGCATATTTTAGGGTTTAAAATTATTCAAGAAACTTGGAGAAAAGCACGTAATTCTTATAAATTAGATTTACTTGTAGGAAGTGGCGATCGCATAGAGTTATTTTCATTTCCCAACCCTCCAAAAAGATTAACTCGTCCAGAAGCTTGTGGTTTGAGACATTTAGCTTTAGAAGTAGATAATATTGATGAATCTGTTGATTATTTGAAGTCTCATAATATAGAAGTAGAGAATATTAGAATTGATGAAATAACTGGCAAACGTTTTACTTTCTTTCCCGACCCAGATGGGTTGCCTCTGGAAATTTATGAAAGTTGAAAAAGGCAATTAACAATGAATAATGAATAATGAATAATGAATAATGAATAATGAATAATGAATAATGAATAATTACTTGTTCTTTTCAAGGAGAGATAATTATTAATTGCTTACTTTCCCTCCTGGGAGGGGCAGGGTTGGGTTATCTACCTGTACGGACGTTGTATGCAACATTCCTACCTACTCAAGAAGGGGATTTGAGTACCCATCTACTTTTTCCTTCTTCCTTCTTCCTTCTTTCTTCTTGCTTCAAATAAATGCTAGGATTATTTATAAAACAATTAATTTAGAATTTAATGGAACAAGAAATTTATAAGCAAGCAGTAGCAAAATCTCGTGCTAGAGACTATGAGGCAGCAATTAAATATTTTAGTCGAGTTATAGAAATTAATCCTAATTTTGCTGAAGCTTATTATGGCCGAGGTTTAGCAAAGTTTGATTTAGGAAACAACAAAGAAGCGATCGCTGATTTTACTCAAGCTTTGGCAATTAATCCTAATTATATAGATGCTTATTTAGCTCGTGGTATTGCTAAGTTAGCACTAAAAGATATTTCGGAAACTATTGCAGATGCAAATCAAATAATTTCTATTAATAATAACTATGCTCCGGCATATAAATTGTTAGGTAATGCTTATCGTCAACAACATAATCAAGCAGATGCCATAGATAATTTTAAGCGGGGGGCAGAATTATATTTAGAACAGAAAGATGCAGTTAATTGTCGGAAATGTTTGGATAATATTAAACAAATAAAGTCTGTATCTACTGCTGCGGTAAAAGTTGAAAATAATCTCCAAAAAGATGATGGTCAAACATTTATAACTAAGATTTTGAGAAGATTTGAAAAAGGCGATCGCCAAGGAGCAATAGCAGATTTAAACTGGGCTTTACAAGTAGATCCAGAAGATTCTCAAGCCTATTGTTGTCGAGGAATTATTCGTTATAAACAAGGGGATAACTTAGGGGCTATCTCAGATTTTAATAAAGCTTTGCAATTTAATGACCGAGATGTTTTAGCTTATCAAAATCGAGGGATGATTCGTAGTAAAATAGGAGATTTTAAAGGATCAATCGCTGACTTTGATGCAGCTTTAAAAATTGAACCGAACAATTCACTTATGTATGTAAGTCGTGGAAATACTTATAGGGATATGGGAGTATATCAAGAGGCAATGAAAGATTATGAACAAGCATTAAAAATCAACCCTAATGAAGCCAAAGCTTTTTATCATCGAGGCATTGTTTATTCCCGTTTAGAAGAAATGAAAAAAGCCATAGATGATTATCAGAATGCTGCTAAATTATTTGGCGATGCTGAAGACTGGAATAACTATAAAAAAACCTTAGATAACTTGAAAAAAATTCAGGGAACTACTCCTAGTCAAAATCAAAATTTTAATGAAGATAATCAATATAAACAACTACAACAAAAACTTTTAAAAATGGTTGGTGGCCATTGGGCAATGGCAGAAAGATTAATTGCAAAAGTTCGAGAAAAATATCCTGGAAGAGATAGGATTTGGTATTTGGAAAAAGTTATATCTGATTATCAGCAATAGCAGGATAATTAATTACAGCAGATTGCAGATATAGCAATCCTATTTTATTCGTTTCAAAAATCTTACTGCTTTTTCGGGAATAGCGGTCAGACACCGACGCGGGGTCGCACCGCTTCTGCCCTCTGCCTTCTGCCTTACCTCACAATAAACCTTACTTTCAAAACAGGATTTAGTATGAGATATAAAAATGAACGATCTAGTCTTTTTGTAGAGGGTTAACAGCTACCCCCTACTATCTATCTGTACTGGTTATAGGTAAGTCTTGGTGATGATAGGAAACTTGTTCGCTATACTGGCGATCGCAGCTAAGGTAAGGAGGGTAGCGATCGCTACTGTAGCAGCAGTAGCAGTGCCAGTAGTAGCTGT
>NZ_CEZPJD010000733.1:0-3993 GCF_983059655.1 Okeania sp. | reverse complement strand
GGGAACAGGGAACAGAGAAAAAGAAAAAAATGTATCATATGAATATAATAATTGCTATATTCTATACTTTTAAGGAACATCTGAATTCTCACAACTTATTCCTGATTGCTATATCTGAATTATCAGAAAAAAAAAATTTTAATGTTGATTTAACTCTAATCAATCTTAGACTAATTATTCCTCATGAAAATGGAAATTATGATTTTGAGTAGCTTTCTTGATAAAGTTAGCTATTACTAGAATATCCATAAGCAATTATTCATATAGCCTTTTTATCTGGGATTTAGAAACCAAGTATTCTTAAAAAGAAAATAGGGAGTATAGGAATGGAGGGAATATTCAACAATTAATAATTAATAATTAAATAATTCTGGTTTAAAGCCTTCCCTTTTAAGAGGAAAAAGCGGTCGAGGGAAGGCGAGGGGACCTCGCCATATCCAATCGACCAAGACAGCGGTTGTTAGCGCAGCTTCCTGTAGGGTGGGATGGCGATCTTAGGAGTGGCTTTTATAAGAGCGGGTATCCTCGCCATATCCAATCGACCAAGAGAAGAAATAGTATCTCCTTATATTCAATTCCGTAATGGTTTTAACCAGAGGTAATTATCAATTATCCATTCATGAATAATACCAAGCGTGAAAAAAGAATGTTACGAATAGTTTGGTTAACAAAAATGGTTAAAGTCAGATGTATATTTAGCACTTGGAGAATTATTTCAGGGTCAAAAATGATAATAATAGGCGTTGCTGAATTAGGGTATGATTTTGCCCCCCGAGCAAGCCAATTTTGGGGGGGATAAAACTCTAAAAGTCCCCCAGAATTGGGGGATGCGCGGGGGCATGGACTAGAACCAAACAATCGCGCATTCATACTTCAATTCAGCAACGCCTAATAATATCATGTCCGGTTGAATAGTTATAATTACAGCTCGTAGTATTGCTCTAGCAATAATATAGATATCTCAAGGGCTAAAGCCCTACTACAAACAAAAACTTTTTTGATCGTTAATTATCCGGACATGATATAACAGTTCTTTTCTTTCTACTGACTACTGACTACTGACTACTAGAAACAGTTCAAGCATTTGTAGCAAACATTTATCAAATTGGTATAATAGACATCTCCAAGAATAAAAAATCAAATCAATTATTGCACTCTTGTTCATTGATTTTTTTCTCCTACTACCTACTCCCTCTTTTGGAGGAGATGCCTAATAAAAAAAGCTAATCCTGTACGATATGAACAGAACAATGAGCGCGATGAATAACATAATTACTAACACTACCCAATAGCAGTTCATTAAAAACGGAATGCCCACGGCGTCCCATAATGATTAGATCGGCATTCCACTTTTGAGCTAATTTACATAGTTCCCGACCAGGGTTGCCTCTGAGTTGGGTAAATTCTGTATTGAACCCAAGTTCTTTTGCTTTATCTGCTTTTGATTTCAACATTTGTAAACATTCTTGCTCAAATTTTTCCCAAAGCTGATGATATTCTTTCATCATCTCTGGATTTGTACCAATGTCAGTACCAATCATTGGCCAATAATTTATCGGACTTTCTTCCGCTTCCTCCGAGAGAATATGAACTAACATCAGATTCGGTTGACCGATTTTTGCTAACTGTAAAGCTATGTCAAACACGCGATCGCTAATAGCAGAGGTATCAATAGCAATTAAAATTTTTTCATACATAATTAATACTTCCAATGGTTTTGTTAAATATCTATTTACATTGTATAAAATTACCAAGGTTATCTAATAGTTAAATAAGTCAAAAATTATGAATCTTAATATCTTACCAGGTAATAGTTTTCCCATTGGCGCAACACTCTCCAAAGACCCCAAAGGAGTCAATTTTTCCATTTACTCTAAAAATGCTACAGCAATAGAATTATTACTGTTTGATGAGCCTGAGGCAGCTAAACCAAAGCAAGTAATTTTACTTGACCCTAAACAACATAAAACCCATCATTACTGGCACATATTTATTTGTGGTCTTGAGGCAGGGCAAATATATGCTTACCGAGCTTATGGACCACTTGAACCGGAAAAAGGTCATCGATTTGATGGTACAAAGGTATTACTAGACCCTTACGCTAGGGTAGTAGTGGGACAAGAAAAATATAGTCGTGAAGCTGCTACTGGTTATGGCAATAACTGTGCCTATGCTCTCAAAGGGGTAGTAGTTGACCCAACTGCTTATGACTGGGAAGACGATGTACCTCTAAATATACCTTACGCTCATACAGTTATCTATGAAATGCACGTTGGTGGATTTACTCGTAACCCTAATTCTGGTGTTTCCCCAGAAAAACGAGGTACTTTTGCCGGACTAATTGAAAAAATTCCCTACCTGAAAGAATTGGGAATTACTGCTGTAGAATTATTACCTGTACAGCAATTTGACGAACAAGATGTGCGCGAACCTCTAATAAATTATTGGGGTTATAGCCCGATCGCATTTTTTACTCCTCACCACAATTATAGTTCTCGCAAAGATATTTTCGGACCGATGGATGAGTTTCGGGATATGGTAAAAGCTTTGCACAAAGCTGGAATAGAAGTAATTTTGGATGTGGTTTTTAATCATACTGCAGAGGGTAATGAAAACGGACCGACAGTTTCTTTCCGGGGACTGGAAAATTCTACTTATTACATTCTGGAGACAGACGACTCCACTTATTACACTAACTATAGCGGTTGCGGCAATACTTTCAATACAAATAATCCTTTTGTACATCGTTTAATTGTTGACTGTCTTTGTTACTGGGTTAGAGAAATGCACGTTGATGGGTTCCGGTTTGACTTGGCATCTGTTATGTCTCGGAGTATGACTGGCGATCCGTTGGAAGATCCACCTGTGTTATGGGCAATTGAATCCGATCCTATTCTGGCAGGGGCAAAAATTATTGCAGAAGCTTGGGATGCTGCGGGATTATATCAAGTGGGTTCATTTATTGGCGATCGCTTTGCTGAATGGAACGGACATTATCGTGATGATGTTCGTCAGTTTGTCAAAAGTGACCCCAAGATAGTTGATAAGTTAGCGGCTAGAATTATGGGTAGTCCTGATATTTATCCTCAACCAGACCGCGAACCTAATCATAGTATTAATTTTATTACTTGTCATGATGGTTTTACTATGAGTGATTTGGTTTCTTATAATGAAAAACATAATGAAGCTAATTGTGAAGATAATCGTGATGGAGCTAATGATAATTATAGCTGGAATTGTGGAGTTGAAGGATTAACTAATAGGCAGGAAATTGAAAGATTACGACTGCGACAAATTAAGAATTTTTTCACCATATTATTTTTCTCCCAAGGTACACCAATGATTTTAATGGGAGATGAAGTTAGGCGAACTCAACTTGGTAATAATAATGGTTATTGTCAGAATAATGAACTAAGTTGGTTTGATTGGGAGCAAATTGAGAAACAAACGGATTTACTGCGATTTGTGAAAGGGATTATTAATTTTACCCAAGAGTTAGAAATAATGCAGGTAGATAAGGTTTTAGCTACAGTTGGTTCGGGTACTCCAGAGTCATCTTTAGCTAGAGAAGAAGGGGAAATTTACCCGAATGAAGTGCCTAATATTAATTGGCATGGAGTACGTTTTGGTAAACCTGATTGGTATCTAGATTCTCGGACTTTAGCTTTTAGTTTGAAGCATCCTGAAAGTGGTGAATATTTTCATATTATTTTGAATGCTTATTGGAAACATTTAATGTTTGAGTTACCACGTTTAAAAAGAGGGAAAAGTTGGTATTTAATTATTAATACTGCTTTTCCTTCTCCTAAAGATTTTAATGATTTAGATACAGCTACAAAAGTTATCGGTGTTAGGTATCGGGTTGAGGCGCGGTCTGCTATTGTGTTAATGGCAAAACTCAATTAATATGGGATGATTACTGGCAAGTCATCAGCTCTTTCTGATTGGGTTTCTTTCCATTAGACATCTCCAGAAAAGAGGGAACAGGGAACA
>NZ_CEZPJD010000732.1:2911-3997 GCF_983059655.1 Okeania sp. | reverse complement strand
CCCCCAAAGTTGGCTTGCTCGGGGGGCAAAATGGAGTATCAAAAAACTTTTCAGATATCCCCTACTGCTGACTTCTGACACCTGACTCCTCAAAAAAATCAAGTAATGCCTGAGTTGTTTCTTCTGGAGCTTCTTCTGGCAAAAAGTGACCACAGGGGAAAGCTTGACCGCGCACATCTATTGCTCTTTCTCGCCAAGTTTCCAGCACATCATAACATTTTTCCATTACCCCGTGCTTTCCCCACAACACAAGTAACGAACATTGTATTCTACTGTTAATATCTTCTGCATCATGTTGCAAGTCAATAGTAGCTGCCGCACGATAGTCTTCACAAGTTCCATGAATACTGGCAGGGTTACTAAAACAACGAATGTATTCTGCTATAGCATCCTCAGTAAAAGCTGCTTGGTTATAACTCCACTGTTTTAGTTTACTGACAAGATAAAATGCTGGGTCAGCACCGATCATGCGTTCAGGAATATTGTTGGGTTCGAGCAGAAAAAACCAGTGAGAGTAGGCAGTAGCTAGTTGTTGGTTGACAGTTTGAAAAATTTTCCTGGTTGGTACAATATCAAGAAGTGCTGCTTTTTCCACACACTGGGGGTGGTCGAGTAAAAGGCGATGGAGAACTCTACCTCCGCGATCGTGACCTGCTGCCAAGAATTTGGAGAAACCTAGAGCTGCCATGACTTCTACTTGGTCTTGGGCAGTAACTCGTTTGGAATAGGTGAGATGTTGAGGATCGGAGGGTGGTTTGTCACTATCGCCATAACCGCGTAAGTCTGTGCAGATGACGGTGAAGTGTTGGGCAAGGGCGGGAGCGACTTTGTGCCACATAATGTGAGTTTGAGGATAGCCATGTAATAGTAGTAGTGGATAACCTTTTCCGCCTTTGACTAAATTAATGGTGGCATTGGAAGTTGGTATTTTATGGTAGGTAAATTGTTCAAACATGAAAATTTATTTGGATTATATCGTTTTACAAAATTCAAAAGTCAAAAATTAGATTTTATCAGCTCAAAACAATGTTTTTTTCTTAAGAAGGGATATTTTTTCCATTTGTCATGCTGGGCAAACAAATTTCC
>NZ_CEZPJD010000732.1:2716-2811 GCF_983059655.1 Okeania sp. | reverse complement strand
AGGGAATAGGGAATAGGGAATAGGGAATAGGGAATAGAAGACAGGCAACAGGCAACAGGCAACAGGCAACAGGGAATAGGGAATAGAAGACAAAT
>NZ_CEZPJD010000732.1:0-2616 GCF_983059655.1 Okeania sp. | reverse complement strand
AGCTTTTATTGTCAACTAAAAGCAATAGCTGATGGCTGAATGCTTACATTAATAGGCAACAGGCAACAGGCAACAGGCAACAGGCAACAGGGAATAGGGAATAGAAGACAAATTTAGTAAGATAATTAATAAAGCTTTTATTGTCAACTAAAAGCAATAGCTGATGGCTGAATGCTTACATTAATAGTGACATTTATCTATATTTTTAATATTGGGTTTAAGACCCCTACACTTATTCCTAAAAATTAGTATTCCGTCTTTATAGCAGCCATGAAACTCCCTCCATATTTCCCTTTTTTTTAAAATTTACAACTGATAATTTGAAATGACCCCTCCTTTCTTCTTTCTTATACCAATTGATTTTAAAGATGTCACAAATAGTTTTGATACTTTAAATGTTAAATAACTTCTTTCAACAATTAATAATTAATTATTACTTCTCCTTGAAAATGGATAGGATTGGCTAATCATGAAAATTTTTATTTATTATCCCCTTAAAAGGGGAGGCTTTGAACCATAATTTTTCGGTAAATTACTGTAGCATTAAAGTTTTGAACCGATCAAATCTTACTTTTGACTTTTGACTTATAACTTCTCTCCTTCTTCCTTCTTCAATAATTTTTGAATAAATTGCATAAAAATCCTTTCCACGGCAGATATATATATACAGGGTAAAGATTGGGTCTAAGCCAAAATAGTTAGAACTTTGATAAGCTCAATTCATAACATTCAACTGTTGTGATAGGAGAGCGATCGCTGTGGAGGACCAATTACAAAATCTAATTACCCAAATAAAGCAATATCAAAATCCGAGTCCAGAACGCCAGAAAGCTATTAATCGTCTATTGATATTAATTCAACAACTTCCTGGACTATATAGTTCGTCCCACCAGGATTATCTGGAGGCTTTCAATCGGACATTAGAATGGGTCTGCAAAAACATTCAAAATTTTGAATCTCGGCCTCCTTCCTGGGAAAGAAGTTTTGTTATCTGGATTAATGGCTATTTGAAATGGCGTATCCAAGACCTATATACCCCAGATAATAGATATGACAGTTTGGATAAACTTATTAGTCATGAAGGAGAAAAACTAACAACTTTAGGAGAAATTTTACCAGCTAATAGTCTAAGTTTACTAGAGCAAAAAATTGCTGAATTGCAACAAACAAAACGTCAAAGACAAGGTGAATCTGTGAGGCAATATATTGAGACAGACCCAGAAGAAAAACTTAGGTCATCTCATCCGAAAAAACATCCTGAATGTAATTGTCAAGTATTAGCAATTCAGTTAAATTTTACAGAACCACCAAAAAAAATATCTGATATTTGTAAGGAAATAAATATTAGTAACCAAACTGTTTATTCCCACTGGAAGCGCAGATGTATTCCATTATTAAGAGAAATCGCTAATCAATTTGGAGAAGAATTATGAATCAGACTTTTTCACAAGCATTAAAAGTTTTTGTTACTGCAGAAGCTCATGGTTATGCAGAGCTATTTGCAGCAGAACAAGCTACTCCTGAAAAGGGAAAACAAGTTTATCTAAATACTCTTGCTGTTGTGGCAGTTCAAACTTATTTAAAGTGTCTAGGTATTCAGACAGCCATTCATCAAAGTGATTGTTGGCATCCTGCTTCAAGAGCAATATTTAATGTAGCTGATTTAGTTTTATCAAATATTGGCAAAGTGGAATGTCGTCCAGTATTTCCTGATGAAAAAGAATTGTTTTTGCCTCCAGAAGTTATTGATAATCGCATCGGTTATATCGCGGTTCAGTTTGAGGAAGATTTAAACCAAGTACAAATATTAGGATTTGTTTCTGCGAGAAATATTGATGGGTTTCAAGATTCTCTTCCCCTCGCGCAAATCGAATCTTTGGATGCTTTAATTGACGAAATTGATTGGTGTAAAAAATGGGTGAATTTACGTCGGTGGTTTGAAGGTTTTGTTCCGGCAGAATGGCAAAGTTTACAGTCACTATCTACATCTACAAGAAGTTTAAGAGTTTCCATAGATAGTATTTCTCAATCTCCAACAGATGATGTAAGTATTAGTTGTGGGAAAATTATTAATTGGGGTAGTGGAGTAAATGAAAAAACTACAGAATTAGCGGTAAAACTGACGGATAAATTTGAGGAGGAAATAGATATTTGTGTGCGGCTTTCTAGTACGAATAAAATTCCATATTTACCTCCTGGTTTACGAGTACAAATATTGGATGAATCTGGTAATTCTTGTATGGAAGCTGAAGCTAGAGAAGCAGATGATTGGATACAATTAGAATTTGGTTGTAAACCTCAAGAACAATTTAGTGTAGAAATGAGTTTAAATGAGCAAATAATTAGAGAAAATTTTGTAGTTTAAGAGTAAGCATTTCCTACGGAATGCTGCACAAATAGCTGTTAGCTATCAGCTCTAAGTTCTTATGATAAGATTTTAATTAATATAGAATTTAGGCGTTGCTGATTCTGGGTATGATTTGATAATTTTATATTTTGGATTTTGTATTTTGGATGGTTTGAACTACTTGTTAATATTAACTGTTCCCTCTCTTGGTGCACATTCCCTCTCTTGGTCGGCGTTCCCTCTCTTGGTGAGCATTCCCTTGCGCCTGT
>NZ_CEZPJD010000731.1:2187-4007 GCF_983059655.1 Okeania sp. | reverse complement strand
GTTAGGAAAATTAAGAGAAGAAATCTCGCGAAAATTATTTTTTCTTATAAAACTGAAACTAGAAGCCTACCTAAATTAAAAGTGCCCCGAATCTTAAAAAAGTTACGGGGCGATGTTCGTTTCCGAACTCAAGGCTGTTTATTTGTTATTAGGTAGTTTAATGAGTTGTTGTTGACAATCAGCCTGATCTTTTGGACTTATCTTGAAGTTTAACGAATATCTGCCAACTTCCCAGTTGAAAGTTAGTTCTTTCGTACAAAACACAAGTATCAGTACCAAAGAGATCAATCCACCTAATAACCAATTTGGCATAGGCTGATTGGATACTGCGATTATTCATGTACAGTTGTTGTACTCTAAAAAATTTAGAGTACATTAGTTATTATAGCAGTGAGTTCTGGTATGTTTACAGTCCAATAAATTTTTAATATTTATTTAATATTTTGTGGGCCATAGACTCTTTGTAAAAAAAGAGAGGAAGTAATGAAAGAAAGAGCGATTGAAGACTATATATTTTTAGGTTCATCAGTTCATTTCATTAAAAACATAACAAAAAATCAATCTTTACGTAATAATAATACTGGCAATAGTGATACTTATAGTACTTTGTTGGTCATAGAATTGCTTTTGAAAAAAATAGAGGATTTGGGGTTCACAAATACTGTAGATTCAGTTGCTTTTGGGCAGCTAAGAGATATAAACATTGAACTAGAAAAATCTTCTTTCATTAGTGATGAGCAAGTAAATAAATTAAGAAGTATTGCTGAAAATTTAGAGTCGTTTTTACATGAAGAGTGTAATCAAAAATCAATAATTGAATTAGATTCTGAGGAAAAATTGCCTATGAATTCTCATCCTCCTAATGATGATAATGATGATTGGAAAAAGTCAATTGCAGACTATCCAAAGCAACATCCTGTCTTGACTTTTTTGTTGATGGCGATAATATTGGGGTTGATAGGTTTTGCATTTCATCTAGTTGGAAAAGGATTAATAACTTTTCCAGATAAACTAGAACCAAGAAATCCAGAAGAAGAAAATTCTTTAGTGACAGTAAATTTATTTTGTAGCTGGAAAAGCCAGGGAAATTTGACCAAACCGATAGAAGCAGCAGCAGTTACGGCAACATCTGTGAACACTGGAAATCCAATTAATGTTCTAGGTACAGGAATTGATAGTGATGGACGAATCACATTTAAGATGAAAAAAAATGATCGTATTTCAGTTACGATTAGACATCCTGATATACGTGATTCGCAAGTTACGATACCTAATATAATAATAGATGAAGATGAATCAAGTCTAAAAGAACAAAAATACGATGTTAGTCGCAGAAACTGTTATTTTGACCGTAAGCAACCTTGAATAAATTTGACAAAAAATTGTTAGTCAGCTAAATAACTTACGATTGCACTCCCAAAACCCAGACTAGTAGGCGTTGCTGATTTTGGGTATGATTTATATGTTTTGACGATTGCTAAACTATTGAATGAATGACAAATATTTGAAATTCTTCAGTTTTTCTTTTCATACCTTGATTCAGCAACGCTGAATGGTTTTATATAAGCGTTGAGCTAAGTCATTTGCGCTTAAGTTTGACTAAAAATTTACATCCACATTGGAAAAGGATTTAATTCTTCTTCCTTTAAAGACTCTTTCAAACATCCCATTTTAACCGGAACATCATACAATCTTCCTAACCCTAAACGCTTCCACATATGACGCATTCCTGGAACAATTACCTTAGCTACCCTCAACCCAACATCGCTACGAGTTTGGTCTAATACTAATAGTTCCATGTTATTTTGCTCAACAATTTC
>NZ_CEZPJD010000731.1:0-2087 GCF_983059655.1 Okeania sp. | reverse complement strand
AATATCTTCTACCTCTCTATCCTTTCTAGGACTAATAGCTGCAAAACAAGGAATATTCAAATCGCTCGTAATATCTAACACCCATAAATCCCGATTCAGACTTTGATAATATTGTTTTAATTGCTGGAAATAAGGCTGTTCAAAACTGTCTAAATCTACTTGAGGTTTTGATAAACGATTGTACCACCATAAAGCTACACAATCTCTTTCTACTAACTCCATAAAACCTTGTAAAATTGCCTCCTCTATCGTATTTCCCGCCGCACAACCATTAGAATCAGACCAACAATCTAATAAATCAGAAGAATCAGATTCAGGATAACCATAGTAACAGTAAGAAGTAGGTAAATATTTAAATTCCTGAGCAGTTAAAGACCATATAGGAGTCCAATCAATTACTTTCGTTTCATCAAAGGGTTCCGGTACTTTTTGAAACCACCCTTTACACTCAACATTCCACTCTTTTCGATTTTGATATTGTTGCTCACTAAAAATCATGCACCGATTCGGATGAATAGCTTTTTCTCCCAATTTTTCATAACTCCCTTGCTCCCTAATTTCATCTCCTTGAAACACCCCAGAATAACGTTCGATAGCCTCACAAAAACCACTAGCTCTTGCCTGACTATCGGTTCTCCCTTTCCCCGCACTTCTACCTCCCATATTTTGCCGTAAACTATCTAAATTGTTGAAAACATTACGAAAATGATGTCTGGCTACATAAGTATGAAGTAATCCTTGGCTGGGAATTTTAGCTAATTCTCGTACAACACCTGTAATCGGACTAATATGATGTTGATAGTTTCTCAAAGTTTCTTCGGGAGAGCAAAAACGATGTCCGCCATCGGCAGTAAAGGCTTTTTTTCGATGCCCTAAAACTACAGGTAAAGGTTGTTTATTAAATACATTTCCACAGCTATGACATTGAGGACGTTTAACTAAAATGTGGTTTTGACTTTGTAGAGTTAAATGGTCATAAGTAATCAGATTTCCTGCTAATCTAGGATTGCCTTTTTGGATAATCCATTTAAAAATTTCTGTTGCAGCTATATTTAAAGTTGTTTGAATTGTTGCTTGAGAAAAACCAAGGGGAGAAGTTAAAAGTTTTGCTCCTTCTTTCTTTCTATTAATAAACTCTTCAATCGGTCGATTATCTCGCCAACGTTGAGCAAAACAATCCCAACATCCTGTTTGATTAGGTTGGAATAAAGGTCCAATCCAACCAATAGTTCCTAATGGTTTGATTAACATCCAAGGAGTTTGAGAAGCTAAAGCTTGTTGATTAAATTCAGCTAAATCAGGATGGAGATAATCGTCAGTTATAATAATCGTTAAATCTCCGTCTTCAGCTACTTGAATATGAAAAGATTTTAACAGGAAAATAAAATCTTCATCTGTGACTGAACCTAATGTTTTGACAGTAACTTTAGTAGATTGTAATTGATTATAAGCTTGAGACTGAGGAATCTGTAGATGATGACAAAGAATAGCTAAGTTAGACGGTAATAAATCATTATTTTCTAATAGATATCCTTGTTTGTGTAATTGAAATAGAGCTTGTTGGATTTTAATACTAAAATTCAGAATCTCTTGGAAAAAATTAGGATTTTCTTGTGTTAATTCTTGGTCTTGTAGAATTTCTAATTGTAGAATATCGATAATTTCATCAACATTTCGCTGACCATCTATTAACTGGACTAAACGATAATAAAGAGGGTCCTGTAAACAGACAGATTCTCTTTCAGATATGAAAAATACGGTATCTGGTTCGAGAGTTTCAACTAAGTAAGCAGGATTAAAATTAGGTTGATTGAGCATATTTATTATTTCAGTTATAAGTTATCAGTTTCAGTTATCAGTGACCACTGTTTGTGCAGCATGACCTAGGAAAGTCAGAGACTTTAAATCTGGAATTTTCTTTTTTATCCCCTTAAAAGGGGAGACTTGAGACCTTATTTCTTGGTCAAATTTTCTTGCCAAAATAATTTTATTCTACAAAGGTCATTTCAGTTATCAGTTATTAGTTATCAGTTATCAGTTATCAGTACCTCTCCTTCTTTCTTCTGCTATACATCTAATTAGGGTTT
>NZ_CEZPJD010000730.1:0-4015 GCF_983059655.1 Okeania sp. | reverse complement strand
GGCAGACGAGTGAGTCTGTTTATCAAACAGTTTTAGAGAGTGGGGCAGGAATATTTTTAGATAATACTTTCTTGGGGTTAGAAGAATGTGGTTATCAAGAGTTGTTACGCGCACAGAAAGAGTTGGAAAAACGGGAAGTCATTTTAGAGCAGGAGTTAGAGGCAAATCTAGAATTTGCTTTAGCTAGAGCAGCAGATAATTCTACAGAAGAGGCACGACAGCATTATCAGCGAAGTCTCGAACTTTGGCAACAACTGAATAACCCTGTGCGAGTAGCTCACATTAATTATTATCTAGGCTCATGGTGGCGCAGTTATGGAGTTTGGCATCGGGCTGAACAAGAAAAATCTTACGATCTTGCTTGTTCCTATTATCAGGAGTCGGTAGAAACCTTTGAGAGAGTTAAACGCCCTGACTTGGCAGCTAAGTTTATCAATGCTTGGGGAGTGATTTTACAATATTTGCAGCGTTGGAATGAGTTAGAGAATGTCGCTAATAGAGCAATTAAATTACATCAAAATTATTCTTACCCATTCCGGGAAGCACAGGCTAATGGTTTCATGGCAGAAGTTAAACTCGCAAAAAATGACTACACAGAAGCAAAAAAGTATGCTCAAAAAGCTCTGACAATTTGCAACAACACCTTGAATAATGCGTCTCATTCTACTTCAGACAAAGACAAAATAATTTTAGATTGGGAACGTTTATCTCATCAAGGTTGGTATTTATTTTCTTTAGGAAAAGCAAATAAATGTTTGAGTAAAATCACAGAAGCTATAGAAAATTTGAGTACAGCTATCACAGAAGCAAGAGCTGAATACGATCCAAAACTTTATTTTTCTATATGCAAAGAATTACGAGAGATTTATTTCCAAGAAAAAGACTATTTTACAGCTTTTAAATTCAAGCAACGTCAACAAAAAATTGAACAGGAATTTGGGTTTCATGCGTTCATTGGCGCGAATCGCTTGAGACATAGAAAACAAAATATTAATCCAACTTTTCCTAAGCTTAATCCAAGAAAAGCTACTCAAGAAGTTGCTTCACCAGGAAGACAGTCTGATGTAGAAAAATTGGTAAAAAGAGTGAGAGATAATCAGTGTAAATTAATAGTCATTCATGGGCAATCAGGAGTTGGTAAAAGTTCCATTTTACAGACAGGACTAATTCCTGCTTTAGATCGAAAATTAATTGATACTCGTCGTGTAGTGCTTGTTTTGCACCGAGTTTATGTTGATTGGGTTTCAAGATTGGGAAAAAAATTAGCAGAGCAGCTACAAAAAACTCAAAAATCAGTAGTTAGTTCAGATAATCTTAATTCGACTGAGGCAATTTTAGCTCAGTTGCGAAATAACGCTGAATTGAATCTACTCACAGTTATCATTTTTGACCAATTTGAAGAATTTTTCTTTGAAAATACCGAAATATGGAAGAAACGAGAATTTACTCAGTTTTTCCAAGACTGTTTGAATATTCCCTTTACGAAAATAATTTTATCTCTGCGAGAAGATTATATTCATCATTTATTAGAACTTAATCGTTTGGGTAATTTCGATACTATTGACAATGATATTTTAAGTAAAAATATTCTCTATTACTTGGGAAATTTTTCGCAGAAAAAAGCAAAATTAGTTATTGAAGAATTAACTGAAAATTCTCAATTTCAAATCGATTCAGAACTGATAGAAAAGTTGGTTGCAGACTTAGCTAAAGAGTCAGGAGAAATTCGCCCCATTGAGTTACAAATTGTGGGATCGCAACTACAAACAGACAATATTACTAATCTCGAAAAATATCAAAAATTAGGAAACCATCCTAAAGCAGAATTGGTGGAGCGATATTTAGCACAAGTGGTGAGAGACTGTGGAGTAGAAAATGAAAAATTGGCTTGGTTAGTGTTGTTTGCCTTAACAGATGAAAGTTATCATCGTCCACAAAAAACTAAGGCTGAGTTGGTGAAAGAAGCTGTAGATTTTAATGTAGAAAATTTGGAGTTAGTATTAAAGATTTTTGTTAATTCTGGCTTAGTATTTTTGTTGCCAGATAATCCAACAAACCGTTATCAGTTGGTACATGATTATTTAGTTGCATTTATTCGACAAAGAGAAAGTAGAGAAGCAAAAGGAAAAACTATTGTTATCGATATTGCAGACTCTAGAGGGTCATCGAAAAAGCTCTATAGTGTAGCATTTAGCCCTAATGGAAATACCATTGCCTCTGTTAGTTATGACAAAACAGTGAAATTGTGGTATCGCCATGGGCAATTATTGCAGACTTTTGTGGGGCTAGTAACTGTTGGCTATAATCTGGTATAATATGTGATAATCTATGATAATCTCCCAATTATCTATAATTTATGTTACTTGGATTTAAAACTGAATTACACCCAAATAAACAGCAAAAAACAATGCTGGCTAAACACGCTGGTGTGGCTCGCCATGCCTGGAATTGGGGCTTGTGGTTAACTAAAAACATCCTTAATCACAATTCAAATAATCCTGATAGTAAACTTAAATTTCCTACTGCAATCGACCTGCATAAACTTTTAGTAGCAATGGTTAAACCTAATAACTATTGGTATTATGAAGTATCTAAGTGTGCCCCTCAATATGCTTTGAGGTATTTATCCGTTGCTTGGAAACGTTGCTTTAGCAAAGTGTCTGGCCCACCTAAATTCAAGAAGAAAGGTAGGGATGATAGTTTCACTCTAGATGGGTCAATATCGGTAGGTTTTAATCATATAAAACTGCCCCGAATTGGATTGATTAAAACTTATGAAGTTTTACCAGGTAGTGTCACTCCCAAATCTGTAACTATTAGTAAAAAAGCAGGCCGTTGGTTTGTAAGCTTTAAAATAGACTCAGCTTCCATAATTACTGAGAAGTCAGTAGATGTAGTTGGTGTAGATTTAGGTGTAAAGTCACTAGCAACTCTCTCAACTGGTGAAGTTTTTGTTGGTGCTAAGTCCTACAAAAAATTAGAGGCTAAATTATCTAGACTGCAATACCTGAATCGACACAAAGTCAAGTTTTCAAACAACTGGAAAAAAGCGCAACTTAAGATAGCTCAATTGCATAGCAAAATAGCTAATATCAGAAAAGATACATTGCATAAACTTACTACTTACTTGGCTAAAAATCACAGCCAGATAGTAATAGAAGACCTAAATGTATCAGGCATGATGGCTAACCATAAACTAGCTAAGGCTGTTGGTTCTATGGGGTTTTACGAGTTTCGTAGACAGTTAGAGTACAAATGTCAACTGTACGGCTCTAAGTTAACCATTGTTGATAGATGGTTCCCTAGTTCTAAAACCTGCTCTAACTGTGGAACTGTTAAAGAATCTCTGTCTTTGTCAGAGCGCGTTTTCAATTGCGAACACTGCAATTTTAGCTGCGATCGAGATTTGAATGCAGCATTAAATTTAGCTATGGCGGGCAGTTCGTCCGTGTCAGCTTGTGGACTGGATAACGCCGACGTTGCCAGAAGGAAGCAGGAATAGAACAGATAATCATAGATTTTTAAGATTATCGTAGGTTTCTAAGAACGGCATCAGGATAGGGTTATAGATGTAGCTTTTTGTCCTGATGGAGAGACTATTGCTTCTGCTAGTATTGACAACACTGTGAAATTATGGAACTGTCAAGGAGAATTACTACAGACTTTTGAGGGGCATGAAAATTTGTTTATAGGTGTAGCATTTAGTCCTGATGGAGAGACGATCGCTTCTGCTAGTATTGACAACACTGTGAAATTATGGAACTGTCAAGGAGAATTACTACAGACTTTTGAGGGGCATGAAAATTTGTTTATAGGTGTAGCATTTAGTCCTGATGGAGAGACGATCGCTTCTGCTAGTGATGACAAGACCGTAAAGTTGTGGAGATATTTACCCATAGAAGATTTAACTAACTATGGTTGCGAGTGGTTAAATGATATCAATTAAGCAACGCCTCTTTATCTTTCCTCCTGCCTCCTGCCTTCTGCCTTCCTTAATTAAGCTGCTAATATTTGT
>NZ_CEZPJD010000729.1:0-4018 GCF_983059655.1 Okeania sp. | reverse complement strand
GACAGGCAGGATGGAGACAGGCAGGATGGAGACAGGCAAGATGCCTGCTCCCACTTATATTTATCCCGCCCCTCAGCAATGCCCAGTATATGTTTATAATTCTATCCACACTTCCATATTCAATCTCCCCTACTCCCCTACTCCCTCACTCCCCTACAAATCTCGGTGAGTAAATGCCTGAGCGCGATCGCCAGAATAAGTAGCAGCAATATGGCCATCACCTACAACTTGATATTTATAAGTTACTAACCCTTCTAAACCTACTGGGCCTCTTGGTGGCATTTTCTGGGTACTAATTCCTACTTCTGCTCCAAAACCATAACGGAAACCATCAGAAAACCGAGTTGAACAGTTATGGAATACTCCTGCCGCGTCTATTTGAGCAAGAAATAGGTCTGCGGCTTGTTTATCCTCAGTTATGATCGCATCTGTATGTCCAGAACCATAAGTATTGATGTGAGCGATCGCTGATTCTAAATTATCTACTACCTTAATTGACAATACTAAATCGCTGTATTCTTTTGCCCAGTCTAATTCTGTCGCCACTTTTACCGATGGTAAAATCTTTTGAGTAGCTGCATCACCTAATAACTCTACCTGATGCTTTTCCATCATTGGGAGAACTTCTGTCAAAAACTTGTCAGCAATATCAGTATGAACTAACAAAGTTTCCACTGCATTACAAGCAGCAGGATACTGAGTTTTTGCATCCACAGTAATTGCAACTGCCTTTTGAATATCCGCTGACTTATCTACATAAACATGACAAATTCCTTCAGCGTGCCCCAAAACAGGAATTTGAGTATTTTCCTGTACAAATTTCACAAAAGAGTTAGAACCTCTGGGAATAATTAAATTGACATATTGATCTAATTTCAGTAACTCTAGAGTTTCTTCCCGGGTAGTTAATAACTGTACTGCATCAGGATGAACAGAAGTTTTTGCCAGTCCTTGACGAATTGCTGTAACTAACTCTTGACATGAATTAGTTGCTTCTTTTCCTCCTTTGAGAATGACGCCATTTCCTGATTTAATTGCCAAAGCCGAAATTTGAATCACAGCATCAGGGCGAGCTTCAAAAACTACACCAATAACTCCCAATGGGCAAGTAATTCGTTTGAGAATTAATCCTGCATCTAGTTCTCGATGTATTTGTACCGTACCCACTGGATCGGCCAAAATAGAAACATTGCGTAAACCTGCGATCGCGCTGTTAAGTTTAGCCTCGTCCATTTTCAATCGATTATAAAGAGGTTTAGCAATGCCATTAGTTTGAGCTATCTGACAGTCAAGTTTATTTGCTGCGATAATTTTTGGTGCTGCGGTTTCTAGTGCTTGGGCGACTGCTTCAATTGCTTGATTTTTTGCTTCTGTAGATAAACCTGCTGATTTTTGTGCTGCTTGACGGGTTGTTTTGGCTATTTCAGTCAAAGAAACTTCTATAATCATCATCTTTTTGAACTTTTTTACGACTTATTTTATCATTATACTACTTCGTTCTCAATAATTATTAATGATATTGCGATTGACATTAATTATTAAATTTGTAGATATATTTTTAAGTTGATTTTATAGCAATTACCATATAAATCTAAAATACACTGAATTGTTTTATGTTTAAGATTTTTTTTGATTAATGAGAAGCTTTTTATGAAAAAAATCAAAGCATATAATTTGACATATTTATATATATTTATTCAAAAAAAATTAGAGAATAAGACGTTCAAACATAATTGAATAGTAGTCTTTTAGCCGTAGCATTACATTAGTAATAAACTGATGTGTAATTTGCTAATTGCTATATATGATTAACTAATTACTAAAACATTACAATTTCTGTCCGGATATTTCTCCTTTCAGATAGAAAGCAATCAATAGACTAATTTTATCTTCAATAATCAAAAAATCAGGTCTCAAGCCTCCTAATTTTAAGTCGATAAAAAATAAAATTCTGCTTTCTATTGCAGCAGGTACTAATAACACAGTTCCTCTGTAAAGAGGCTAAATGTTAACAAAGTTCCGACCGAGGAGGCTAACTGATAACTGATAACTGTTAACTGATAACTGAATTGACTTATGCAAATTTATAAATTTATTTCATTTAAACAACTATTCATCAAGCAAAATAACTTCTTCGACCGCTATAAAATATCAAAAATCATCACAGTGATAATTTTTAGCCTCTTAACCTTTATTCTGATAACTAATCAAACTTTCTTAGCATTAGGTCAGACTTCAGAAACATTAGAGAATAATAATATTGAAAATATTACTCAAGTTCAATCATTAACACCTATCAGTAATATAGTTTATAAACCCATTAAAATCGACAGCAGAGAAATTTTCAAAGTAGCCGCAGTAGCAGGACAAGAAGTCCAAGGAAATAGCAACACATCTCCCCTAAATATTAGAGTTAGACTGTATGAAAATAATCTTCAACAAACAATTAAAAATTGCTTCGATGCTGATACTTTAAAATTAACTCTTGAAAACCTAGAAAATCAGACTTTAATATTTGCTTCAGATGCAGAAGATCTCAAAAATCAATTTCTGATGGCCATCACAGATTTAGATGCTCAGATTCATGGCATATCTAGAGAAGATTTAACTAATCAGATTATTGGTTTTTTGAAGGATGCCTTAATTAGAGCCCAGAGAGAGCGACAACCAGACTATTTAATCAGGCAACTTTTAATTTCTTTCGGAATAATATTAGTTTTGATTCTATTGAGCTTTCTCTTATCAATTTGGCAAAAGAACTGCTTAAGAAAGTACCAAAAAATCCAAAAATTGATAGAAAATTTAAAAGTATCTCGCCCACAGATAGATGAATTGAAAAATTATCAAGAATTAACTACAGTAAAAACAGAATTAGCTTTAGGGCAAAAACAACAGTTAATCTGGGAACAACAACAACATAAAAATTCTTTTTTTAGAAGTATTCTACAAGTAAATCACTTGATTTTGTGGTTGTATGGCATTATTTGGATTTCAGGTAATTTTCCTTATAGTCGTTGGCTACAGATTTTTTTAGTTTCTTATATGATAATTTTAATTATTATAGCTAGTACTTATTTAGCAATTAAAGGTAGCCCGGCGCTCGTCAACTGGTTTGCTATAAATAGTTTTAAAAGATTAGAAAATCAAAGTTACGACCATAGAAAAATACCACGGGCAATTACTTTATCTCATACATTAAAAGGAATTGTAATGTTTGTATTAGGTTGTATTGGCATGCTGGGGATATTTCAAAATTTCAATGTTTCTATAACCATAATATTATTAGGTTTAGGTATTATTAGTTTGACAGTTTCTTTAGGTGGTCATAATCTAGTTAAAGATATCATCAGTGGAATTTTAATTTTGCTAG
Source organism: Okeania sp. (assembly GCF_983059655.1). Lineage (NCBI taxonomy): Bacteria > Bacillati > Cyanobacteriota > Cyanophyceae > Oscillatoriales > Microcoleaceae > Okeania > Okeania sp. The sequence goes on along the minus strand of NZ_CEZPJD010000729.1, from coordinate 648 downwards.
AAGACCGGTATGCAATTGGTGATTTGATTGACCTAGATTATACGATGGGTTATGTAGAAGATATGAGTTTTCGTGTAACACAATTACGCGATGCAGGAGGACGTTTAAGTTCAATTCCTAATAGTAAAATTTCTATAGTCCACAATTTCACAAAAGATTGGGCAAGTATTGATTTAAGAATAAAAGTAAATTTATATACTAATCTAAGCCAAGTAGTAGAATTAGTTAAACAAGTTGCTAATGAGTTAAAAAATGATGCTGAGTGGGGAGATAAAATTTTAGATGCTGGCAGTATTTTAGGTGTAAATAGTGTTTCTCAAACAGAAGTAGAACTTATGATTAGAATGAAAAGTATACCAAGAGAACAATGGAATGTAGCTCGTGAGTTTTGCTACAGGTTGAAACAAATTTTTGAGCTGAAAAAGATTGCCTTTAATGCCACAATATCTTCAAAATATAGATAATACCAATTTCATAAAATATTGCTACAGTGACTACATAGGGAACAGGGAACAGGGAACAGGGAAAGAAAAACATCATAAAAAAGAGGAAAAAAGGTGAAAATTTTATAATTTATGGAATTTATAATTTTTTCTTTTAGGAATAAATGACAAATTAAGATGTAACTGCCTTTTTTGAATTTGGTAT
>NZ_CEZPJD010000728.1:0-4020 GCF_983059655.1 Okeania sp. | reverse complement strand
TATTAACTGAAATTACCAAAGAACCAGGAATTAGGGATGCTTATACAGTTGCTCTTTAATAGACATCTCTAGAAAATAGGGAGTAGGGAGTAGGGAGTAGGGAGTAGGGAGTAGGGGGAAATAATTGATGATTTATTTACAATAATTGATTTTATTTTTGATTATTGGATATGTCTAATAGGTCATTTCAATTATCAGTTATCAGTACCTCTGCAATAAGGAGGCAAGAAAATACGGAATTCTCTTTTCTCTTGGTCGATTATATATGGCGAAGTCTAGGCTCCATATCCATGAGACCAAGAGAAGAAAAATTTTTCCCTATCGCGTCAATTCTCTTCTTTTCAAGGATAGGTAATTGTTAATTATTAATTATTAATTATTAATTGTTGAACCTACCACCTAATCTAAAATATAGTAGAAGAGCTGAAATTTTTATGGCATATAACTGGTGGGAAATTAGAGTATTGTGTCACCTAAATCTGGAGGAGGTCATTACTTGGCGTCTAGATACTTTTGGTTGCCGGGGTACTGCGAGTCAGGTCAAAGATAATCAGTGTTTAATATGGGCCTATATACCAGAAGAACAGGTCCAAATGTTGGACTTGTCAGCTTTGGCTATAAACTTACATCAGGATGCCATAAGTATGAATTTACAAATTCCATCAGTAGATTGGGATTTAATGGAGGAAGAAGACTGGGCAAGTAGTTGGAAACAATATTGGCAACCTCAAGAAATTGGCGATCGCTTTCTCATTCATCCTGCTTGGCTAGATTTACCAGAAAATATAGATAGAATTATCCTTCGTTTAGATCCAGGAGCGGCTTTTGGCACAGGAACTCATCCTACTACGGAGTTATGTTTGGAGTCATTGGAAATGCGCTTGGGGTTGGAACCTAATCCAGAAGCTATTATTGCTGATATTGGTTGTGGTAGTGGTATTTTGTCCATTGGGGCAGCATTATTAGGAGTACGTCAGATATATGCAGTTGATATTGACCCACTAGCAGTTAGATCCACTATTGGTAATCGGAAATTAAATGATATAACGGCTGAAAAATTAATTGTTGAACATGGAGATATTGAGCATTTAATTAAGTTAGCTTCTGGTCCGGTAGATGGTATAGTTTGCAATATTTTAGCTGAAGTAATTATTGATATAATTCCGCATCTGGAAGCGATCGCTAAACCTACAACTTGGGGTGTTTTGAGTGGAATTTTATTAGAACAATCTAAATCAATTGCTGATAATTTGGAACAAAATGGTTGGGTTGTGGCCACTCTTTGGAAACGAGGAGAGTGGTGTTGTTTTAATATTCGCCGTTCTTAATTTAAGAAGGTCGTAGGTGTTAAGTTTTAGGTGAAAATTTAAGAAGGTTTTAGGTGGTAGGTGAAAATTTTAATAACGAAGATATAGCAGTCGAAAGAAAGGGCGCGGACATATCAAAAGCTTAAAACTCAGACAAAGCCAGATTTTTCATTCTTTACTTCTTCCCTGCTTCCCTGCTTCCCTCTTCCTTCTTAACTTCTGCTGTAAAAATAAACATAGCCACTACAATAAAAAATATTAATTAGAACTATCAATACTTTTCCTATTTCAGAATTAATACTCGGAAATATCCGCAAAGTTGCTAAAAACACCAGTAAAATTTCTATTAAGGCAACAATTCCTCCATAATGTTTTGGGTCCCAATAAGAAATAGGACTAATAAATCGATAATTACTGAAAGGGAAAAAATGTCTATGAGCATCATTATTATGTACTGGTAAATCACCCAGAGAATGAAACACCAAACTAATACAAATAACTTGCATAATTTGCCAGCCAAAATAGTAAGAAATTAGTAATAAAATTATTGCTAAAGGAATAGAATGAAAAGTAGCAACAAGATTTTGTATTAATGGTTGATAATAGGCTTCTGACCAAATTTTTGCTTCTGGTAACCGGACAATAAATTTTGCCCAAAAGTAGAAAATAAAGATCGGAATATCTGGTAAAACTCCACCTATTACAATAGCAAGATTAGCTTGTGGTAATCGTGGTTTAGCAAGAAGAGCTAGATTAATAATGGCATGACTTGGTGTATTCATTAGGCAGAAGGAAAAGGGAAGAAGGAAGAAGGAAGAAGGAAGAAGATGATTTTTTTCACTACTAATTATAATTAAACAGACATGATATAAAACCTGCTTCAACAAAATTATTGCTATAATAAAAGTTTGAATAATTGGCGTTGATGAATCAAACTATGAATTAAGATATTTGGGCGAACCGTAATCAAGACCTATAGGGACGTTGCATGCAACGTACCTACCTATTCCCTAAATTAATTAAAATTAACTATGTCCTTACCTATAGTAGCTATTATTGGCAGACCAAATGTGGGAAAGTCCACAATTGTGAATCGCTTGGCCGGAAATCAAGATGCAATTGTCCATGACGAGCCAGGAATAACCCGCGATCGCACTTACCGTAACGCATATTGGCAGGACCGAGAATTTCAAGTTGTAGATACAGGAGGTTTAATATTTGATGATAATACAGAATTTTTACCCTTAATTCGCGAACAAGCTATGGCAGCTCTCGCAGAAGCAAGTGTTGCTGTTCTTGTAGTAGATGGACAAGTGGGCCTGACTGGAGGAGATGAAGAAATAGCTAGTTGGCTTCGTCAACAATCTGTCCCTACCCTCCTCGCGGTTAATAAGTGCGAATCTCTGACAGAAGGATTAACCCAAGCTGCAATGTTTTGGGAATTGGGCTTAGGAGAGCCTTATCCCATTTCTGGTATTCATGGCAATGGCACTGGAGAATTATTGGATGAATTGATTACCCACTTACCACCTATTGCAGAAATTCCAGAAACAAATGAGATTAGAGTAGCAATTGTTGGTCGTCCTAATGTGGGTAAATCTAGTTTATTAAATGCATTTCTTGGAGAAAATCGTGCAATTGTTAGTCCTATTTCTGGTACGACAAGAGATGCTATTGATACTGTAGTAGAACGTAATGAAAAAACTTACCGTTTGATTGATACTGCGGGTATTAGAAAAAAGAAAAATGTGGAATATGGTGCAGAATTTTTTGGTATTAATAGAGCTTTTAAAGCTATCCGTCGTACTGAAGTTGTTCTGTTTGTAATTGATGCTTTAGATGGGGTAACGGAGCAAGACCAAAAATTGGCAGACCGGATTATTGAGGAGGGTAGAGCTTGCGTTATTGTGGTGAATAAATGGGATGCTGTGGAAAAGGATGCCTATACTATTTATACTTATGAACAAGAGGTAAGATCGCGACTATATTTTATGGAATGGGCAGAGATGATTTTTATTAGTGCATCTACAGGAAAACGAGTAGAGAAAATTCTAGATTTAATAGATAATGCTGCCAATGAATATCAGCGTCGAGTGACAACTTCAGTGATTAATGAAGTTTTAGAGGAAGCTGTTAGTTGGAACTCTCCTCCAACGACTCGTCAAGGTCGTCAAGGAAAAATTTACTATGGAACTCAAGTGACAAGTAAACCACCAACAATTGCTTTATTTGTGAACGATCCCAAGCGTTTTCCTGATAATTATCGTCGTTATATACAAAGTCAATTTCGTCAACATCTAGGATTTACAGGAACACCTATAAGATTAATTTGGCGTGGCAAAAAAGCTAGGGAAGTAGAACATAATACTGTTAATAGAGCAACTCGTGTTTAGAGTTAATGAATTCAAAAGTCAAAAGTCAAAAGTTAGAATTTTTTTGTAACTAGGATTTGAGTAAGCCTCCAAAAACATTTTGCCTTAAGAGGCTGGGTTTTAGACCCAATTATTTTGATAATTAATAGGTAATTGTTAAAGTTAAAAATTAATATATTTTCCAGTTTTTTTGGGTGCATCTCAATATTTGCAAAAATACTTTTTTCCTATATATTCCCTGTTCCCTGTTCCCTGTTGCCTGTTGCCTGTTGCCTGTTGCCTGTTGCCTGTTGCCTGTTGCCTGTTGCCTGTTCCCTGTTGCCTGTTGCCTGTTGCCTGTT
>NZ_CEZPJD010000727.1:0-4022 GCF_983059655.1 Okeania sp. | reverse complement strand
CGTGCAAAATGCTTTTACAAGAGAGAAATTTAACAGATGAAGATAGATGGTTAGAATTGATTAATCTCTATAGCGCTAATCCTTTATGGTTAAATATAATTGCCGATGCTGTTGAAGATTTATGTGATAAAAGTGTAACTCAATTTTTATCTTGCTCAACCCTATATTTAGGAGATTTAGAACCAATATTAGAGATAAATTTTCAGCGTTTATCAGAGTTGGAAAAACAAGTAATATTTTGGATGGCCAATCAAGAAAAAGCAGTGGATATTTCTATTACTCCCGCAGATTTTCCACTCTCCCACTCAGATTTATGGAAAGGAATACAATCATTAAAAAGGCGTTGTTTAGTAGAAAAAGTGATGGAAACAGAAGGTTCGTTTTTTACAATTCAACCTGTTGTTAAATCTTTTGGCAAAATGTGATAGCGCTACGCGCAAGGCAACAGGCAACAGGCAACAGGCAACAGGAGAATACAAAAGAGTTTTCCTACGGAATGCTGCGCAAACAGCTTCTATTCATGTCCTAACCTTAATGCGTAGCGCTATATTAGCATCAGAGCAATGAATGAAGGCAGAAGGTATCCCCCCTACCCCCCCCTTTGAAAGGGGGGATAAAGAAGGAACAATTTTATGGGGGTTTCTGATGCCAACCAATTAAAGTACAAATATTGAGGGAATCTTTCTAGTGCGAGCATCTTGCTCGCAAGGCGCACCTCACGCCTGATAAAATTTGCTCCATGAATTGATTTAATATAAACTATACTTTAATTATATAGCAATACAAGAATTGGGCGCGGATATTTTTCAATCCTCAAACCCTTTTACAGTTTGCTATTCCCTATTCCCTCTCTTGGTGCGCATTCCCTTGCGTCTAACGCCGACGCGGGGTCGCACCGCTATTCCCTATTCCCTAGCGCATAAAAATGACAGTTACCACAAAACAACTAATTCAATGGAAACAAAAAGGTCGTCCCATAGTAGCTTTAACGGCCTATGATTATGCGATCGCTCAGATTTTAGACCAAGCAGGAGTAGATTTAATTTTGGTGGGAGATTCTATGGCAATGGTAGCATTAGGCTATGATACAACTCTTCCAGTTACTCTTGATGAAATGATTCATCATGCTAAAGCAGTGCGACGAGGTGTGAAACAAGCTTTAATAGTTGTAGATTTACCATTTTTAACTTATCAAGAAAGCATTCAACAAGCCATACATTCCGCAGGGAGAATACTCAAAGAAACAGGCGCTCAAGCTGTAAAATTAGAAGGCGGAAATGAAGCGATCGCTCAAACGATAAGTAAATTAACATCAGTGGGTATTCCGGTTATGGGTCATATTGGTCTAACTCCCCAATCTGTACATCAATTTGGAGGTTATCGCAAACAAGGTAAAACTCCCGATGCTAGGGCGCGTATTTTAGCAGAAGCTGTCGCTGTGGAAGAAGCTGGTGCTTTTGCCATGATTTTAGAACATATTGGAGCAGACTTAGCTAAAGAGATTACTGAAAAAGTTTCTATTCCTACTATTGGTATTGGTGCAGGTGTCTATTGTGATGGTCAGGTATTAGTTATTAATGATGTATTAGGAATTTCTGATTGGCAACCACCCTTTGCTAAATCCTATGCTAACTTGCGAGAAAATATTACTCAAGCAGTGAAAGAATATAGTTTGGAAGTTAAAGAGAGAAAATTTCCTCAATCACCATCTTGAAGAAGGCAGAAGTCAGAAGGTCTAATTGCTTATGGATAGTCAACTACTATTGACGGCGTTGGTGATTTCGGCTATGATTGTGCTTTAATAGCGATGGCCTAACTATGAACTGAAAAGCATTTTATATTTGGCAAAATTTAGGTTTCATAGCTTGATTCACCAACGCCCTATTGACTAAAAAATAAGGTCTCAAGCCTCCCCTTGGCTGCGTCGCGAGCTATTGCTCTACAAGGGGATGAAAAAAAATAAAGTTCAATATTTCAAGCCTCTGACTTTCCTAGGTCATGCTGCGCAAACAGGCACAGGTACTGATAACTGATAACTGAAATGACGGTGGGGTATTAAACCTGCAAAAGAAAAGATAAAGTGAGTTTTATTTTGTTATTTTTATTGCCTTTTTTGGTGCTATTAGAGTTTCAGTGCTAAATTAAGTAGGTTGATAATCAGGATGCACCAAAGTAATAAGACTAATAGACATCTCCAAAAATCAAAAACAAAATCAATTCTCACACAGAAGTTATCAATTATTTCTCCCTACTGCCTAGTGCCTACTGCCTACTCCCTCTTTTCTGGAGATGTCTAATTTTCATCCCGACATGGAATATCAACCTTCCTCCTTTTTCCTTGTTACTACTGCTATAATATCTAGTCTATCAACATTCTCTTGTCTTCTGAATCTAAGCATAACTGATTGAAGAATTTGCTTTAGATGAAGGTTGAGTAGTTTCAGGAATTTCAGAAACTTCCAGCAACTCTGGTGCAAACATGATTTTCCATCCTAAACGTAAAAAATCCATAATGCGATCGCATGAAAAACATCTTGGTTGTTCAATTTTGTGAGATGTTTCCCAAGTAACAGCAATTTGATGGTATGCGTAGATTTCCATATTTGATAATTTCCGAATATAACTCCATAAATTTAAAGTTCATAGTTTTATCCTACTCAACCGGAAAATTAGGTCAAGAGCAGTTATGAATTTTCGGCAGTATAGCGCTGTGCGCAGGCAACAGGCAACAGAGAAGAATAAAAAAACCGTTTGTGTAGCATCTCCCTTAGAATAATATAAGACTTTTAGCTATTGGACATTTCCTGTAATTTGTAAATATCTCAGCGCACATTGCTATAAAAGAAAAGATAAAAATGTTTTCTCTAATAAATTTTTCCCTGTTCCCTATCCCTAGCGCGTAGCGCTATATTAGTTCAATTTTAAAGCACTCACAGGTACTTCATCCCAAGATTCAACAGTTCGCAGTATAGCTTTCCATCCTTGTTCCTTTTGAGTCTTAGTTAAATTTTTTTGAAAAGACTCATGGCATTCTTGGGCCTGTTGTTGATCGCCACAAGCAATACAAGAGTAGATAATACCAGATGGATCTATCTGTTCATTTACCCAAATAGTCATAGTTAATAGCCTCATTAACATTGAAAGTTAACAAAATTATATCGTAGGGAATAGGGAACAGGGAACAGTGGCAAAAGCTTTTCTTTATCTCAGCTTCATCATCAACATAAGTTCTAACTAATATCATGTTCCCCTTGCAGGGGAGCTGCGCTAACGGATAATCAGTTATAAAAAACCTTATATCTTTAAACCTTTACTTTTCCTTCTACCTTCTGCCCTCTGCCTTCCTTTCTCCAAAGTATAAGTATTTAACCAAACATGATATAACTCGTTCCTTGCTATAAACTTATAGCGCTGTGCGCAGCTCATTTGGCAGTAGGCAATAGCGGTCGGACCCCGCGCCGCCGACAGCTCGCTTGCGGAACGCCGACTCCTGTGAGGGAATGCTGACCAACAGAGGCAGTAGGGGGCATAAAAAGCTTATTATATAAAACTTTTAGCTATTGGACACCTCCTGAAATTTGTAAAGCAAGCCAGCGCACATTGCTATATTAGACAAAGAAAATTCTGAACTCTAGAGAATTCAGAATTTTCGGTTGGCACTAAATTTTTAATATTAAATGGGATTAAATTCAACCTGAATCTTATCTTTATCTTTTACGGGTTTAATACCCCACCGTCATTTCAGTTATCAGTTATCAGTACCTCTCTCTGCCTGTTTGCGCAGCATGACCTAGGAAAGTAAAGTGAATTGAAATATTGAACTTTATTTTTTTCATCCCTTTGAAAGGGCGAGACCTTATTTTTTGTTCAACGGTCGTTAACTATCTATAAGCAATTAGACCTTTTGCCTCCTGCCTTCACCCTTCTTCAAAATTCCTGTCCAGATGCTAAACTCTTGAGAGAATTACCAGTAACACGACATATACGCCATTCATCTAAAATTGATGCACCAATACGTTGAT
>NZ_CEZPJD010000726.1:0-4022 GCF_983059655.1 Okeania sp. | reverse complement strand
GATGGGGTCAGAGGCTAAACAATTGATTCCCCAGTTGCAGCAGTTGTTGAGCGATCAAAATTCTAATATCCGTTACGCAGCAGTAACAGCAGTGGGTGAGATGGGATGGGAGACCACAGAATTGATTCCTCAGTTGCAGCAGTTGTTGAGCGATCAAAATTCTAATATCCGTTACGCAGCAGTAACAGCAGTGGGTGAGATGGGATGGGAGGCTAAACAATTGATTCCCCAGTTGCAGCAGTTGTTCAGCGATAACAATTGGCGTGTCCGTGCTGCAGCAGTAAGAGTAGTGGGTGAAATGGGATGGGATGCCCAAGAATTGATTCCTCAGGTGGAGCAGTTGTTCAGCAATGAAGATTCGGATGTCCGTAGAGCAGCAGCATGGGCAGTGGGTGAGATGGAGTCCGAGACTGCTAAAGAATTTATTCCCCAATTGCAGCAGTTATTCAAAGATAAAGATGGGCGTGTTCGTACTGCCACAGCAAGGGCAGTGGGTAATCTGGAGTCAGAGGCTAAACAATTGATTCCTCAGTTGCAACAGTTGTTGAGCGATGAAGATTCGGATGTCCGTATAACAGCAGCAATGGCTGTGGGTAATTTGGGGTCGGAGGCTAAACAATTGATTCCTCAGTTGCAACAGTTGTTGAGCGATGAAGATTCGGATGTCCGTAAAGCAGCAGCAATGGCTGTGGGTAATTTGGGGTCGGAGGCTAAACAATTAATTCCCCAATTGTTAGATTTGTTGAGGGATGAAGATTCGGAGGTTTGTGAAGCAACAGCCAAATCACTAGGGCAGATGGGCAAATTTAATACTCAGCAAATTTTACAAATTTTGAATGCAACTCATACAAACCAAAAAGCAGGAATTCGTTTTCTCGCTTACTTTACCAGTGGAGGAGAATCTGATACGGTTACCTTAATTCAATGGTTGGGTTCACCAAAACGATATCCCGATCTAATAAATAATTTTGGCGAGGAACGATCTATTAGTAGGGAAGAGGGCAAAAAAGTTTTAGAGATTTTTGCTGATGCTTGGGAAGAAAGTGAATCTATAGAATTAGAAAAAGTAAGGGAATTGCGTTCTGAATTGAAAGCACAGATTAATAAAGTGCTTAAAAAGGTGAATTGGCAACCAGAAGATATTGCCTTACTTCAGAGGCACTACAACAATCTCCAAGATGAAGACATCAAAGCTAAGATAGATGCCTTGGAAGGAATACAATGATTCTCTTATCTTTGGAAAATTATACTCCTTGTTTGTAGTTGCGCTTCAGTGCCAAATATATCTAGGGCTTGCTGAAAAAGTATGAATGCTCTTGGTAGTAGTCAGTAGTCAATAGTCAGGAGAAATGGTGGATTACAGAATATTTAGGGCTTGCTGAATAAATACCGATTGAGAAATTTTTGTAGAGACTTTCCATGAAATGCCTCTACATTTTTTTTCACATTTATGTCATCATAATATCAACCGATACTTATGAAATCTCTACTTTATTCTGCTGCTTCACTCTCCGACTCTGTAGATGAAGCTCCCGCAGAAGCCATTACACGTGCTAACACTAAGTCTGCTTCTCCTGCCGTTTCTACTCCTTCTGGTAAAGTAATTTGACTTAGTTGAAGAGACTCTCCTAACTTCAGACCTGAGATATCTATATCCAATGTTTCAGGAATTTTATCTGGTTTACATCTGATTGCTAATTCTGTAACAACCTGATCTAAAATTCCACCATCTACCTTAACTCCTACTGGATCGCCAACAAAATGTATAGGTACTTCTACATCTAAACTTCCATGAGCAGCTACGGAGAAAAAACTTAGGTGAAGAATTAAAGGTTTATAGGGATGAGATTGAACTTCCCGAAGAATAGTTTTGCCACTCCAAGAAATATCAGGAACTTGAAGATCGATAATAGTATTGTTAATAGAGGTATCCTTTAACAACTTTTGTGCTTTTTTAACTTCAATTGTTAATGGAACTGATTCTGTACCTTGATGACCATATAATACTGCAGGAATTAATCCTTCTCGTCTTAGAGCTTTGGTTTTACTACCTTCAGGTCTTTTTTGACATTCTACTGTAACTTCCATCTTGACTTTTTTCGCTTAGTTTGCTTAACAATTATACCAAAGTTTTTGATATAGCAGAAGAAGGAAGAAGAAAGAAGGAAAAATATGGTGTTGTCTAAGTTTTAAGCTTTGCAGAAGGAACAAGGAAGAAGGAAGAATAAAAAAGCGAATTAAAAATAATTTTTGAGAGAGAACAGAATTTACACAATTTTTCTATCCTTTGCTAACATCTAAACTATATAGTTTTATATTTTTTTATCCTTTTGTTTTGGGCTTAATACCCTACAGTCTACATGATGTTTAAAATTGGTTAGGGCTTTTAGTCCCCATCAACTTTTTCCTTTTTCTTCCTTCCTGATTCCTCCTTCAAACCCATTAGCATTAAAATCAAATTCGATTGATTAAGAAATAATCGTACTACCATGGGAACCTAAAAGTGCCCGCTTTGGTCCATGAATTGGGTCTTCTACTACAATAGTCTGGTCGCGACTAGCTCCTAAAGAAACAATGGCAATAGGCACATTCATTAGCTCTGCCAAAAATCGTAAATAATCTAAAGCTTGCTTGGGTAAATCTTCAAGACTTCTACAATCTATGGTGGGCTTTTGCCAACCAGGTAAAGTTTCATAAATAGGTTTACATTTAGCTAGCTGCACAGAACTACTGGGAAAATCTTCGCAACGCTCGCCCTCCAGGTCATAAGCTACACATACTTTAATCTCTGGCAATTCATCCAATACATCTAACTTAGTAATTGCCATACAATCCATACCATTAATTCGGACTGCATAACGTCCAATGACCCCATCAAACCATCCACAACGACGTTCACGACCAGTTGTTGTCCCAAATTCTGCACCACGGTCGCGTAGCAATGTCCCTATATCATCTTGAGCTTCTGTAGGAAATGGCCCTTCTCCCACTCTAGTAGTATAAGCCTTTGCCACCCCAATTACTCGGTCAATCATTGTTGGTCCCACTCCCGCACCAACACAAGCACCTCCTGCCACTGGGTTTGAGGAAGTAACATAAGGATAAGTACCGTGGTCTAAATCGAGGAGAGTACCTTGTGCTCCTTCAAATAAGATATTATGTTTGCGCTGAATTGCATTGTAGATTTTCAAAGACGCATCTATTACATTAGGTCTGAGGCGCTCTGCATACTCCAAATATTCTTTTACTACCTCGTCTGGCTCTAAAGGAGATAGATTATAAAGCTTTTCTAAAATTAAATTCTTATAATTAACCGTCCAATTTATCTGCTCTCTTAATCTATCTGGACTCATCAAATCAATCATCCGAATCCCTGTACGCTCGGACTTATCGGCATAAGTTGGACCAATACCTCTTCCTGTAGTTCCTATTTTTTGACTACCTCTACGTTCCTCCGATGCCCGGTCTATTAGTCTATGGTAAGGCATTGTCACATGAGCAGCTTGAGAAATCATCAAATTTGATGTGGAGATTCCTAAAGCTTCAACCTGCTCTAATTCTTCAATCAGAACCTTGGGGTCAATAACTGTTCCAGAGCCAATAATGCACTCAGTATCAGGATAGAGAATACCGGAAGGAATTAAGTGTAGTTTAAATGTTTGACCATCAACAACAACAGTATGGCCAGCATTTACTCCCCCCTGGTAACGTACCACCACATCTGCTGACTTGCTTAACAAATCAGTAATTTTTCCTTTTCCTTCATCGCCCCACTGGGCACCTATTACAATTACGTTAGCCAAGGGTCTCCTCTACGGATAGTTAACACGATTTGTTATTCTTGCATCAACTAAAAATTATGTCAATTGATTTTTATTAATTTTTGTTACAATAAGGTTACTATGTCTTAAACTCTTGCTGTCATTGAGGGTTCAAATAGGAGAAAATAGCAAAAATGAAGAGTGGGGGAGTTAGAGAGAAGGAAGTAAACATTCAGAATAATTAACATTAACTGAACTGCT
>NZ_CEZPJD010000725.1:0-4034 GCF_983059655.1 Okeania sp. | reverse complement strand
GCGAGCTATTAAGGGTAGGCAGAAAATAGACTGAGGTTGATATTTTTGGATATAAACATCGCCAGCATAAGTATTGTTGTTACTAGCGCGATCGAGGACTAGAGGCTGTTGGCTGCGCTTGACTTGGTTGACAACACTCAAAGGTACTGCATAAGTAATTTCTACAGGAATAGGAGCCAGGATGGAAGTTTCTTCGCCAGTAACCAAAGCTGTCAGCATTAATACTTGGTCTGATAACAGCATCAAGGCCACGGCCTCAGCACCAGCATTTTCTCTTACTACTTGCATTAAATTGGCGATCGCTCCGTCTAGAGAAATATCTTCTGAAAGAGCACGGGAGGCTTTCATAAGAGTAGCCAAGTCTAATATTTCTTCTGTACCTATTGTAGTTTGAGAAATTGTTCCTTGAGCTAAACTGGTGAGAGTAGTACTGGAGAGGGAACTAAATTTTTGCTTTTCGAGAATGGGTGCGAGGAGGTGAGGATAGCGTTTTTCTAAATCTTCTACCTTGGCTTTTGCTCCCCAATGGGCATAGCAGTAGTAGGCTGATTGCATATAGGTACAGGCAATTTTCTCTTTGCCCCAGTCTAGGTAAAATTTGGCTGCGAGTTCGTTGGCCAGGGCTTCTTCTTGGATATATTCGTTTTCTTTTGCTCCAGCTATAGCTTTTTCGTATAATTCAATTGCTTCTAATTTTTGTTCTAACACGCGATGTTTTTCTGCTTCCACTAAATCATATTTATGTTGGAAATTCATTGGGGCATGAGTTGCCCATTTTTTTAAATTTTTCTGATTAGAATCTATGATTTTTAAATCATTTATTTTATCAAAACTATCAGGGTAAATAGCTAAAAGTGTTAATGAATAATAAAGGTTATGTAAAGATAGATGTGTAACACCTTGTTCTGTATCAATATAATTTGCAGCTAAATGACATTGCTCTAAGGCAGCGGACAAGTTGCCAAACAAGTAAAACAACATAGCTTTGTTAATACTAGTTGAAAATAATAATGTAAAGCTATTAGTTTCTTGAAACTTTGGTAGTTCATCTTCCTCATCAAAACTTTCTCCTACTAAAAGAGTAACTTCTAAAGATTCCCCCAATAAATTTAAGCAGGTTTGTCGCCAAATCGCTAAAAAGTTAGTAGAAAATTCTAAATTAAGCTTTTTAACTAAGTCATAGTGAGGTTGTTGCAGTTCCTTAGTTTCCATAAGATTATGCCCCATTGACGATAGGAAGGCACTATAAGCCATTTCACAATAGCCTGCATATTCCACATCTCCCGCATCAAATCCAGAGCGTGCTCCCTCTAACAAACCTGCTAAACTCACTTTCATATGGTCTTTGAGACTACTAATGAAGTTATAAAAAATAAATAGCACCTTGCACTCATTTTCTCGGCTGGGAAAACGTTCTAAAAGCTTGAGGGAAATCTGCCCAGCATGGTAGGCTTTTTCAGTATCTCCAGCCATAAGTACCAATAGTGCATACCAGCCATAAACCACAGCAGATATTGATGAATACCCATGGTCTATGGAAGATTGTACTATTACGAAGAGTACTTTAGGCAAAAGTTCGGGTTTACCAACGTAAATTGTAGTAATTAGACTGGCAAGGAATTTAATCTTAGTTAGTTCGGTGAGGTCATCTAGTTCCTTGCATTTTTCCACTGCTTCCAATTCAGGCAGTTCCAAAGTTGCAACATCAATATCTGGCACTTCGAGCAAAGAAAAATCTAATAATTCCAAACCTTTCAGACCAGTCTCGATAGCTGTCAACATCTGACTCTGGATTACATAGGATTGGACTTTGAGCTGATAAATTGCGACATTGTCCAACACATCTTGAGTATATTCGAGTGCATTGTCTGCTCGTTCTCTAGAGTACTCGAAATTGGAGTTAAGATACTCTAATTCTATCCCCAGTAAGTGTAAATCTCGTGTCAAGTGGTACTGATTTTGCCAACTTTCTTTTTCCAGATAATTTAGAGCAATATCGCAATATTCTAAAGCAGATTTATAAGCAGCCGATGCCTTAGCTCTGCGACAAGCTATCAAGTTAAGTTCAGCAATTTGGTTACGCTCTTCGAGTTTGACAATTAAGTTTTTCCCATAGTTCAATTGACTCACCAACTCAAAAATTCGTTCTTCTCTTGACTCCGGCGATATTTTCTCCAGAAGTAATTGTCCGATATGGTAGTGAGTTTTTTGTTTTTGCTCGTTGGGAATTAAAGAATAAGCAGCCTGTTGAACTCTATCATGCAAAAAACAATACTGGGCATTTTCAGTTTTTTGGTTGTTTCCACTAACATCATCACGGCTCAGATAAAACTTATAAACCTCACTTTTGGGCAAAATAAACCCTTCTTGCAAAGCCCTCCACAAACTATCTGCTGTATCTTCTTCTGATTGCTCACTCACAATAGCCAAAGTAGCTAAATCAAACTGATTCCCAACACAAGCAGCTAACTTCAACACCTCAATTGTTTCCGTCGGTAACTTCTGTAACCGCCCCGCCATAAACTCCACCACATCATTTGTAAGCGCCCGTTGCTTCACTTCGGCAATATTACATTCCCAATGCCTAAACTCAAAATTAAACTGAATTAATTTATCCCCATGTAAACCTAACAGAAACTGAGTGGTAAAAAATGGATTTCCCTTGGTCTTCTGATACACTAACTCCGTTACAGGTTTAGCCACTTCTCCAGCACAACTAAGAGTATCCGCTACTAAATTATTAATATTATCCTGAGAAAGCGCTGCTAAGGTAATAGTATTAATTGTTGCCTCTGTTTTCCTCATCTCATCCAAGGTTAACATTAGTGGATGGCCAGGAAACACCTCATTATCTCGATAAGCACCAATCATCAGCAAATAGGAATTAGAGGCTTCACTCATTAACAATTTCATCAAATTCAGAGAAGCTGAATCTGCCCACTGCAAATCATCTAAGAAGATTACTAAAGGATGCTCCTGAAGGGTGAAAACTTGAATAAATTTGCCAAACAGCAAATTAAAACGATTCTGGGCAGCACTTGCTGATAATTCCGGCACAGTAGGTTGCTTGCCAATTATTCTTTCTAACTCCGGAATTACATCAACAATTACTTGCCCATTTTCTCCCAGTGCTGCCAATATTTTATCTTTCCACTCCTCCAGTTGAGCATCACTTTCACTCAATAATTGCCCCATTAAATCTCGCAAAGATTGTACTAAGGCTGAGAACGGAATATTGCGATTAAATTGCTCGAATTTTCCTTTGACAAAATAACCCCTTTGCCTGACAATGGGCTTGTGAACTTCATTGACAACTACTGTTTTTCCAATCCCAGAAAATCCTGCCACTAGCATCATTTCTGCTCTACCTCCCTCTTGACTAAGAGGGGGATGAGCTACCCGCTCAAAGGCATCTAGTAAAGTTTGTACTTCTGCTTCCCTGCCATACAACTTCTCCGGAATCAGGAAGCGATCGCTGATATCCCTACTCCCTAACTCAAAACTCTTTATTTCTCCCTTAGACTGCCATTCCTGTCGGCATTTTTCCAAATCATATTTTAAACCCAAAGCACTCTGATACCTATCTTCCGCATTTTTCGCCATCAACTTCATTACAATTTCGATTAGCATTTGAGGTATTTGTGTTTCACAAACCCTGCTCCTTACTTCGCTATTCCCTATTCCCTTTCTTGATGAGTATTCCTTTTCTTGATGAGCATTCCCTATCTTGGTGAGCATTTCCTTACATCCGCCGACGTGAGACCTGACCGCTTGTATCTTTCGCCGACACAGGATCTGACCGCTTGCGTCTGTTACCGACGCGGGACATGACCGCTGTTTCCTATGTCTTAACATTGGCATTTTCGCTAAATGACAATGTACCAATTCCATAGGATCGGTAGTCTCAAATGGTAATGTTCCATTTAACATCTCAAAAAATGTTACCCCTAACGAATAAAAGTCACTACGATAATCTATTCCTCGGTTCATCCTACCAGTTTGCTCTGGGGAAATATAAGCTAAAGTTCCTTCTA
>NZ_CEZPJD010000724.1:0-4034 GCF_983059655.1 Okeania sp. | reverse complement strand
AAAGCTCAAAAGTGAGTATTCTGGCATATAGTTGGGCAGAGTTGGCAAGGGATAAATTTTCTGAGTACCTCCTCTATAACTCCCTCCAACTCTTGATTCTTAGCTACTCCCTACTCCCTGCCGAGCGCAAAAAGACTTTTTCAGTAAACTCTAATTACGAGTAAAGACTGATACATAAGTTTAATTATTACTCAGTACTACGTATATTTTCAGATACGCTTATTATCTGAATAATTATAGCTTTTACCTATTAATACTTAAACTCCTCACCCACCTTAAAGATTGTGTAAATTATTACTATTTTAGTGGCGGATCGGCTTCTGGGTAACTTAGATTGGAATTATAGAGAAAGGACAAATTAGAGAAGCAAAGTAGATGAATAAGTACACATCATTTCTAGCATTAGCAGCAGCAGCGGTTGGATTTTTGGGAGCGCCAGTTTCAGCAAATGCTTTTACTCTAGGAGGTGTTATCAATGGCGAAGAAGCTTTTAATGAACTAGGTGCAACAATAGATGTTGCTGCAGAGGGACGAATTGGGGACTTATCAGGAGCAGCAGAACATGAATTTAACATCCATTACGACAATGAAAATGGTGGTCAAACAGTTCCTACTCAGTATCGTAGATTTGATTGGGTGAGCGGACAAGGAGAAGATTTTACTCTGACATTCGACGACAGTACCTTAACCTACGAAATTGGTGGACAAACTTTGGAATATGTTATTACAGATACTTTCAACGATATATTTATCCGCACAACAGCTCGTAAGCAAGGTAATAGCGTTGTAGTAGATAATCTAATGCTAAATGGTCAGGCGATCGGGGAAAATTCTAGTTTTGCTTGCTCTGAAGCTAGATGTGATTACTTTAATAGCTCTCAGTATTTATGGTTAACCGATCTAGAGGAGAGTTTCACATTGACGGGTACAACCACTATGACTTGGACTGGAGATGCTAAAAATCTTAGAGATAGGACAGCTCCCCATCGTTCGGAACTAGCATTTCAACTTAAATTAGGTAATGCAGGAGAAGAATTAGCAGATGAATTAGCAACAGTGCCAGAACCAGTTTCCATGTCACTATTTTCTGTTGGTGTTGTTAGTTTAGCAATGACTGGTTTGCGTCGCCAGCAGAAAGGTTAACGAAGTTAGAAGTTATTTTTTTAACGGGGATTTGAGCAAACCTCCAAAAATATTTCGTCTTAAAAAGGGGGGTTTTAGACCCAAATTATTTTGATAAATAATAAATATTGGGTGATTCGATGCCAATAATTAATATTAAGTCAGTTATTTACTTACTATAAAACAGGGTTGTAATCTACTTTTTTAAATCTGCTAAGAAACTGAATATGAGGCCCAATCATTTGTTGATTAATAATCCAAATTTTAGGACTTTAGGGAGTAGGGAGTAGGGAGTAGGGAGTAGGGAAAAAAAGATTAACTTTACAACTGTACCTCACGCTTCCTAAAAAGTGCTGTAAAAGATATCTGTAAAATAAATCTAAAGAAACATTTCAAATATCTAGTATGCGGTGGGTTACGGCGACCAGGAAAATATTATTTGATTTTGTGAGATTATTTCCGCCTAACCCACCCTATCAAGACTTAATATTTTATTTATAGATACCTTATTTAGAGTTAAGGCAAATAAAATTTAAAAAACTTCTGCTCCTTCAAACTGTTTAACCTGCTGAACATTAGCAGACTCTCCACAAGTTCGAGGTGTAGGAAATATTTTTTCAGGATTAGCTAAACCCTTAGGATTAAAAACACTCCTTACCCATTGCATCGTTTCTAAATCTGTCTCATTAAACATTAAAGGCATATAACATTTCTTATCTGAACCAATGCCATGTTCTCCAGATAAACTACCACCAACTTCCACGCAAATCTTGAGAATTTCTCCACCTATTTCTTCCACAGTTTCTAAAGCACCTTCAACACCATCATCATATAAAACTAACGGGTGAAGATTCCCATCTCCCGCATGAAATACATTAGCAATACGATAACCATATTTTTTACTAATCCTTTCAATTTTACCTAAAACATAAGCCATTTTTGTTCGAGGAATTACTCCATCTTGTACATAATAATTTTTACTAATATTACCAGCAGCAGCAAAAGCAGCTTTCCGTCCTTTCCATAGCTTCATCCGTTTTTCTGGTTCATGAGCAGTAGTAATTTCTATAGCTCCGTTTTTTTCGCATATTTCTTTGATGCGCTGTTTATTTTTCTCGACTTCTACTTCTAAACCGTCTAATTCTACTAATAAAACAGCAGCAGCATTTCGGGGATATAGATTGGTTTGGACTAGATCTTCCACAGTATTAATACTGAAATTATCCATAATCTCCATACCACCAGGAATAATGCCAGAACTGATAATATCTGATACAGTTTGTCCGGTAGATTCAATATTAGGAAATCCTGCTAAAAGCACGCAAACTGATTCGGGAGATTTGAGAATTCTGAGAGTAATTTCTGTGGCTATTCCCAGAGTACCTTCGGAACCTACAAATAAACCTGTTAAATCATAACCAGGCATCTCTGAAATTTGCCCGCCAATATCAACTATTGAACCTTCAGGAGTAACTATTTTTAATCCTAAAACATGATTAGTTGTCACACCGTATTTGAGACAATGAACTCCTCCAGAATTTTCGGCAATATTTCCACCAATAGAACAAATAATTTGACTGGAAGGATCGGGAGCGTAATAAAAACCAGCTCCACTAACTGCTTGTGTTACCCAATTATTTATAATTCCTGGTTGTACCACAACTTGTTGATTTTCTAAGTCTATTTTGAGGATTTTTTGCATTAATGAAGTGACAATTAAAACGCAGTTTTCTATTGGTAATGCCCCTCCAGAAAGACCAGTCCCTGCACCTCTAGGAAGCCAAGGAATATTTAGGCGATCGCATATTTTTACTGCTTCTGCGACTTGTTCAGTAGTGCGTGGTAATATTACTAATGCGGGACGTTGACGATAGCTAGCTAGGCCATCACATTCATATACTAATAATTCTTCTTTGCGTTGAACTACGCCTTTTTTGCCTACAACAGCTTCAAATTGTTTGGCTATTTGTTTCCAATTTTGTTTTGTTTTTTGTTGATCTTTAGTAAGCATTTTAGCTTTATTTATAATATTTGAACTTTCATGAGGGCTTACACAAGGTATGAGTTATAAACACTATATATCTGTAACGTTATAGTTTTTGTTTGCTATATATAGTGTTTTTGTGTGACTCGTATTAAATTAGAATGTTTTAATTATACCATCTGATGAAGAATTTTTTCTAGGGAGTGATTTAGCATATCAATTATTTTTACATGATTTCTAAATGAAATATGATAGTAAGAGATTCTTAGAAGTTAACAGAAACTTGGGATATTTAACTAATTTTTCAGTGGAAGTAGCTACAAAACTTTTTATCTATGTACAATTTGTATTAATACCAATTAAAAAAAAGAATGTTATGAATAATAATGGGAATTAAAATATTTTTAGTCAGATATCTCCCTATAAAACTTCGTCTTTAAGAGTAGGGTTTGATAAAAGAGATATTTGCACTAAGAAATTATATTTAATACCAATTCCCAAAAATAATGCTATACTTCTGATGCGAGTTAAGTTATTAAATAATAATAATAGTTCAGTAATTTTTTTAACGATTATAAGTATTAAGCCAAGATATCTAATGTCTTTTAAACCTACTCCCTACTCCCTACTTCCGCTCCCTATTCTCAAGGAGATGTAGCAAGACTTTTGATATTTGGTATCAGCTATTCCCTCCTAACTTTAAGTCACCCTAACTTAAGAACTTTATTATCACTAATTAAGTGAACAGGACATTAAACATCTGGTGATAATAAAAAATAAAATCAACTATTGTACAGAAATTATCAATTATTTTCCCCTAATCCCTATTCTCAAGAAGATGTATATTACTATTTAGGGTTTGCTGATTAAATCTCAAATAATTACCAGATAAAGGTAAGTGCCTTTTTAGGTATTGAAAAAGTACATG
>NZ_CEZPJD010000723.1:0-4035 GCF_983059655.1 Okeania sp. | reverse complement strand
AGGCTAAAACCAATATCAGTAAAGACTTTGATATTTAATCAGCAAACCCTATTTATTTGCTACTCTTGTTGAATTTTTAACTCGACCTTTTTGAGGCTTTTTGGTTCAGATTTCACCCAGTCTTTTACTTGCTCCTGTTGCTACTGCTTTAACTTGCTTTTTCTTTCTCTACCTTTTTGATTATACAACCCCTTTATTTTATTTGTTGGTCTTCCCATCTCGTTAACCAATTATATATAGTTTTTCTACTGGCCCCAAATATTGACATTAATTCGTTGATCGAAAATTTCTGATAACTCAACAGTATACATTTGGCTCTGTCTCTCACTTGAGAGAATTCACTTTGCATACTTATTTTTTCTAGAAGTTTTTTATTCTCGGTATTTAATTCTCTAATGAACCTCATAAAAATCACCTTCTTAGTTGCTTTTTTCTCAGAATATCTTTTTTATTGTAAAAATAGGTAATTAATTTTGTGTGATTGCTTATTTAATAGTTTTTTTTCTTCTTTACTGTTCCCTGTTTCCTGTTCCCTTTTGAGCAAGACTCTGTTTCCACATTTCAAATGAAAAGGCTATAACAGTTAATATTTTTAATCTTAATACTTTTGTAGTAGTTATTTATAAAGTGAAGCTACATTTCTTAATTAATCTCCCATAATACCTACTAACGGAATTCTAACCCAGGAAGCTAACTGTTAACTGTTAATTTTTAACTGATTTAATCTCTACTCCCTACTTACAAATGTTAAATAAATTTTTCACAGGCGCTGGTTATTACCCTGACAATTATCATCTATTATTCAGGGCAGCCTAATGAAGGAATGGTATTATTAATCAATCAGTATACATTATTCTTATTTTTATCGCTCCCTTGCTCACTCACTCATCCCAGCTAAGAAAATGTAGCAAAATTTTGAGATTTGATATTAGAGTCTATGTACTTTACCTAAATTAAAACTTCTATAAGATGAAGCTGTACTTAATCACCTTAAAAGTGCTTTAAATTCTATAGTTAATTGAAAAAGTTAAAATATATAGCAACCCTATCTGATTCGTGAAATTTATCCATAGATAAGATTTGCTGTCTCTAAATTTGAGGCTATTGCTATTCACGAATAATTTAGGATTGCTATAGGTTATACCAATTTGATAAATGTTTGCTACAAATAGCTAGGGTATTTCTTATAATTTCCTACGGAATGCTCCACAAACAAAATTGATAATAAATAGATTTAACACTAATTTTAAGGTCGTAGATTCTCTTTTTTGTCAAAAGAATATTTCCGGAACAATATTTTGATTACACTTATTATTCGTAACATTCTTTTTTAAAATTGGTATGATATATACAATATTCATAGCTTTCTCCGTAGTGCTATAACAGAGATATTAATGATGTTTTAATTGTTTTATTTTAGAGTTGGCTGTACAAGCTTTTAGTAAATTTCTCAAAAAATAAATTGTATATGTTTATTAAAATTTCCGGGCTATTTTATTTTTTTAGAGCGCGTTTATCTAGAAAAATAGTATTATGGATATTTGCCAGTATTTTAGTAATTGAGGCTGTAATTTTAATTCCATCTTATAAGCGTCGGGAAGATGAACTTCTTCACCAACTAGAAGATGTTTCTGGAGCGATTTTTAATTCTATTGTGCGCTTGACTCAAACGAGTATGAAGTCTGATGGTATGTTTCAGGAAAAAGTAAAAACATTAACGCAAACGCAAGACTCTGTGGTTTTGGGAGTCACAATTTATGATTATCAGGGAAAGTTAATAGAAACCATTGGTGAAGCTCCCGATATAGACTTTGATGACCTCAAAAACAAAGATATTTTGCGTGTTAGAAGTCGAGATGGTAAACGATATGATATGGCATTGTCAGCAGATTATTTGGGAATAAATTATACATTAATTGCCCGTCATGATACTTCTAATATTCAACCAAAGTTATATGCTTTTATTGGTAGAATTGCAGTGCTTATAGTCGTCATATCTCTTTTCGTTACTTTGGTGACAATGCTAGTTCTAGGAGTGAGTTTAATTTCTCCAGTTTTGAGGTTAAGAGATGATTTAATTGCTGCTGGAGAAACTTTAAGTAAAAATGGTAATGAGGTTAAATTTTATTCCCTTTCTGTTCAAAGGCAAGATGAATTAGGAGAGGTCATGGTGGCTTTTAATCAAATGTTTAATCGAGTTTCTAGAGAAATTGATCAACGTAAGCAAGCAGAAAAAGTATTGTCTGCCGAACAGAAAAAATCGGAAAAATTGTTATTAAATATTTTGCCTAAACCTATTGCAGAAAAATTAAAGGAAGAACAGGAAAATATTGCTGAAAGTTTTACCGAAGTAACTATTTTGTTTGCTGACTTAGTAGGTTTTACTCAATTATCAGAAAATATTCCTCCTACACAGTTAGTTAATTTACTTAATGAAATATTTTCTTGTTTTGATGAGTTAACTGATAAATATTGTTTGGAAAAAATTAAAACTATTGGAGATGCTTATATGGTAGTTGGGGGTTTACCAAATCCACGACAAGATCATGCTGAAGCAATTGCTGAAATGGCTTTGGATATGCAGCAGGCAATTGCTAATTTTAATCAAAAAAATAATATGCAGCTTAGTATTAGAATTGGCATTAATACTGGTCCTGTTATTGCAGGTGTTATTGGTAGAAAAAAATTTATTTATGACCTTTGGGGTGATGCTGTTAATACTGCAAGTAGAATGGAATCTCATGGTGTACCTAATGTTATTCAAGTAACAGAAAAAACTGCTAATTATTTAAAAGAAAAGTATACATTAAATCCTAGGGGAACTATTATGATTAAGGGTAAAGGAAGAATGAATACATATTTTTTAATTGATCGAAATAATCGCTAGTCAATTTAACACTACATCCGGCAATCGCGTTTGCGCAGCATTCCGCAGGAAAGTTTTGCGTCAGTAGTACCGGTCAATTTATTGATTATTAAAGTAAGGTAGTGAGGGTTGAAGAGTTGTAAGGGATGTAGAAAAAAGTACCTTTTGTTAATATGAATTAAGCTATCAGGGCAGAGCGCAAAAAGCTATTGAGACAGAATAGAGTTTATGATAATATTGAAAGTCAAATGATGACTGCTGAAGTAGATAACTAAAAGAAGTTATTTGCTATAAAATTACTAAACTACCAGAGGAAAATAGGATGGAAAATACTGTAAATTGTGCAGAAGATTGTGTTAATGGATGTGTTTTGGGTAATAAATGCCCGAATCAGGATTATGCCAAAGAAGCATCAAAGTTTATTGGTGATACTTCCTTAGATAAAATGCTGGAAATAGCTGAAGAAGCAGTTATGAAGAAAAGAATGGCTCCTCCTAAGTGGGTAATTCCTGAGTTTCCTGAGTAAAAATAATATGAAATGAAAAGCGGTAGTTTTTAGCATTTCCTACACTATCGCTAATTTTTTAATTAATTGAATTAATTAATCAATAATATAATTTATACGAGCGTTATCTTCTCAGTTTAAATCCTCTTTACTAACAAATTACTTAAATCAAGTCTTTTTAAGCCAGACATGAAAAAGATTTAAAAGAGTTCAAATCAGTGAATGATACACTTTTTTAACCCCAATCAAACTTAAATTTTAACAGGCAAGGTATGTAGCTATTCAAGTAAACTGAGTGATATATAGCGTTTCTCAAATTAGTGATATACAGTTATCTTTTTGTATTTTTATTTCATGTTCCCAGATCCGGTGTTCCCTCAAAACAAAACTAAAATTGTCTACCTCACCAGTACGGGAATTGCTATATTCGAGTTTACTAAGATTGTATTCAAAGAAATTAAATTCTTTGATTAAAGAGGATTTAGTGACCAAAAAATAAGGTCTCAAGCCTCCCCTTTCAAGGGGATGAAAAAGCGGTTGAGGGATGGCTCCGAAACCTGCGCCATATCCAATCAACCAAGACAGCGGTCGCTCTTCGCAGCTTCCCGGAGGGTGGGATGGCTCCGAAACCTGCGCCATATCCAATGGACCAAGACAGCGGTCG
>NZ_CEZPJD010000722.1:0-4042 GCF_983059655.1 Okeania sp. | reverse complement strand
CCCTATTCTCAATCCTACTGACTACTTCTCTAAGGCTAATTGACTAGGCACGATCTAATCCAACAATTATCATTTTTGAAGCCATCCTTTATCTGATAGAAAAACGAGAGTAAAATTAATTTAGATGGCTATGAATGCACAGATTATTTCAATCTGTCTCAATTAATATGTTTACAAACAGGGTGATAGATGGTCGCTATCGGGAAAAGCGAGAGTGGTTGACGGTTATTCTAAAAATGCGATATTCGGTCATTCCAGCTATTGTTTTTCGGGTGACATTCTGCGGATTTTTTGGTTTTTTGATTTCCTTACTTGAGTATTTTAATTTTCCTGTGACTTTGCCGACTAAAAGTAGTATTGTTCCTAGTTTAGTCTTAGGTTTACTATTAGTTTTTAGAACAAATACTGCTTATGAAAGATTCTGGCAAGGTCGGCAATTGTGGGGGAAAATTGTTAATACAGTTCGTAATTTTGCTCGACAAATTTGGGTTTCTGTTGAAGAAAATGAACCAGAAGATCGAAAGGTAAAAGAGGAAATAATCAGGTTATTAGTAGCCTTTGCTATCGCTGGTAAATTATATTTGCGCTGTCAGAGTGTAAATAGAGAATTAGAGGGATATATGCCTAAACAGTGGTATGAAAAGCTCAAAACAATGAATCATCCTCCTATTCATATTGCTTTTTGGATTAGTGATTATCTCCAACATCAATATGAACGTGGTTGTATTAATCCTTATCAACTTACTGCTATGTTTAAGTTGTTGGATAGAATGGTTGATGCACTGACTGGCTGTGAGGGTATTTTAAATACACCAATTCCTTTAGCTTATTCAATTCATCTGAGGCAATTATTGTTAATTTATTGTTTGTTATTACCTTTTCAAATAGTTAATGAATTTCATTTTTGGACTGGTGTAGTAGTTGCTTTAATTAGTTTTACAGTATTTGGAATTGAAGAAATTGCTCTAGAAATAGAAAATCCTTTCGGTTACGATCCTAATGATTTACCTTTAGATGCTATTTGTATTGCAATGCACCGCAATATTGAAGATTTAATTACTTTAGCGCCTAGTGTTAGACATTGGAAGCGTACTCCAGTTAATTTAGAATCTCATCATTTTTAACTAGCTATGGACTAAGAGCTTTCAGCGATCGGCTTGGGTTGAAATCCTCTTTTAAATTGCATTTCTCTCGGTTTTAGTATAAATAAATCTAAGCCGTTTGCAGAGCATTCCGTCAGGAAATGCTTTTTTTTTTATTCCGGTTTTGTGTAAAAAAAGTTACATATTTAATTTGTATTTTGTGGTAGTGGCGATCGCTATTGATTATGTTGCATAATCTTACCTACATTGCAACAAAATAAGAAGTTATGTTAAGATTTATAAAATAAAGTTATAGATAGAGTTAATAGCGCTCTAAATCCAGAGTAGCAAAGAATTTTATCTATTTCTGTTTTGCAGACATGGCTTTAATGCTATATCTGCTTAATTTTCAGAATTTACGCATAAGGTACGAAAAACTAGGATTTGAGATTGCTTTCCGTTCCGGACTGCTGCGCAAACCCTATCTGTCACTTTGGACGAAAAGCGGTCGTTAGCGGAGCTTCCCGTAGGGTGGGATGGCGAGGTTTCGGAGCCATATCCATGAGACCAAGAGAAGATAAACTTCAGTATTTTCTTGCCTCCCTATTACAGGAGGTACTGATAACTGATAACTGATAACTGAAATGACTTTCACCCATAAAATCAAATGATTAACAATATTAATTTGACCTTGAGCTTACGGAGATTAGCTACAATTGTAGCTGTATCAATTGTCACATTAACTCTCATATCTGCTTTGTCTGGAGCATTGCTAGCGTTTAATTATCAACCCACGGCAGGTGGCGCTTACAAATCTCTAGAAATGATTACCAGTGAAGTTCCTTTCGGATGGATAATTCGAGATTTACACAATTATGCTGGTAACAGTATCATTATACTCGGCTTAATTCAAATAGTAATTATGTTTTTAAGTCGGCAGTTTCGCTCTAGTTGGTTGATTGCTTGGATTAGTGGAATTTTCCTTGTTTTAGTCGCAATTGGTTTGGGTTGGACAGCGATGATTCTTGACTGGTCTCAAGAAGGTTTTTGGAGATTTTCTATAGAATTATCTACTGTGGAAACTATTCCTTTAATTGGTTCTTTACTACGATATATTTTAACGGGTGGTAATGGTATTAGTACAATGACTGTATTGCGTCAGTACAGCTTACATAGTTATTTTTTACCTATACCAGCGATCGCTTTAGCATTTACTCATTTAGGTGGTTTGATTTGGCAGTCAGTTCAAGATAACAAAAGTCAATTAGATATAGCACTACGCATTAAGGTTAGGACATTTCTAAATCCTGAAAGCCTTTGAAAGTCGGCTGTTCCCAGCTCCGGTGTTCCCTGTTCCCTAGCGCGTAGCGCTATAATAATGAACAGGAGGAAACAGGACAAGGTTTTAATGCTTCAGCATCATAGATAAAATTAGCACAAAACTATTCCCTGAAAAAAAAGTAATATCATGTCCAGTTGAATTATAAATAATTGAGTAGGGAGTAGGAAGAGGTTTGTTGTTGAAGTAAGAAGGTGATTTTTTTCATCTCCCTATTATTTGGACATGATATAATTCAATGATTGATATTCATCTCTTCAGATTTACTTTTGGAGAGATTTTTATTTGGGAATATAAATTCCTGGCTACTTTGAGATAACAGTAAATAAGTAATAGTGAGAAAAATTTTTCTTAGTTTTAAGATTCATTAATATCAATTTCTTTCCTAAATAAACTTTTATTTGCTGTATAATTAGTCCTACTTTGAGAGGTCATAGATGAAAATTTTTGATAGAGAAAGAGAGCTTAATATAATTGTTTTTCTGATGTTATTTTTAAATAATTTACTACTAAGCATTATTTTGATTTATTCAAAGTAAAATATTATCATACTATGATTAATAGTATAAGTATTATAAAAGATGGGAAAAAGTTTGGCCAATATATAAATTTTTTTGACATTGATAAAAAATATTGAACATAGATGATTTACTATATGGTAAAGGATAAAAAATTGATTGAAAAAAATTAGTAAACAAGATGGAAAAGAATAAGATTGATATCGCAGTTATTTATGAGCAGGCACTTGCTCGTTACCAATGGGCAGATTATTATGGGGCGATCGCTGATTACACGACAGTGATAGAAATTGAATCAAATAATGCAGAGGTTTACTACCATAGAGGTATTGCTAAACATCAAATAGAAGATTATCAAGGTGCAATTTTTGACTATACCGAAGCGATTAGAATTAATCCCAGTAATAGTGATTACTATAATAATCGTGGTTTAGCCCTTTCTCAAATGGGGTTTCATCAAGAAGCAGTCGCTGACTTAGATGAAGTACTCCGACTTAATCCTAATGATGCTGACAGTCATTATAATAGAGGTTTTGTATATGAGGCAATGGCAGATTATGAAAAAGCTATTTCCTCATACACAGAAGCACTAAAAATCAATCCTGATTATCATGAAGCTAATGAAAAGCGAGAGGATCTACTTTCTTTAATAGAGAGTCAGAATGCAGCAGTAGTAGAAGAAACAACAGTAGAAGAAACAACAGCAGAAGCACCACAAACTCAGATTGGAGAGGAGATTTCTCCACCAGTGGTAGTAGAGGAGACATCACCACAGAAACCAAAAAATGATGTGGAGGCTAAGAAATCTCCTAATTCAACTAAATCACCTATAAAAAACGTATTACATCGTTATTTGCAGAGAGGTAGATCGGTAAACAAGACTTCACCAAAAAAACCAAAAAATGATGTGGAGACTAAGAAATCTCCAGATGTATCTGTACAAGAGACTACCGCAGAAATACCACGGACTGCGATAGAAAAAGAAAAATCTTCAGATGTATCTGTGAAGGAAACTATAGTAGAAATACCACGGACTGAAATAGAACAGGAAAAGTCTCCAGATGTTTCTGTAGAAGAGACTACCGCAGAAATACCACGGACTG
>NZ_CEZPJD010000721.1:0-4046 GCF_983059655.1 Okeania sp. | reverse complement strand
TCTTTCAGAAACCGAGCATTTGCAGCAGGAGAACCAGCTCCTATTCTCCAACTACGACAAGATTTATCCCATTTAATGTGTTTGGGCTTATATTTGACGGGAGGTTCGCTGTTGTCTGCATTATTATCGTTATCTTTTGTAGGTTTCAGTTCTCTCTGTTTATCCTCAACCGCACCTAAGATATCTTCAGCAGCAAGGCTGTAGTCTTGAATCCAGTCTGCTACATCTGCCCCACCTCCACTTTCTATTCTTTCCCACAAAAAAGACTGGGGATAAGCATAAAGCCATTGAGCATCTGAAAAGTCTTTGGCAATTTGTTCGGCGTGTTTGATGCCTTTAGTATCGCGGTCTGGACAGATGACAACTTTTGCACCTTTCAAGTCTTGAGAGTCTGATTCTCTCCACTGCCCAGAACCTCCTATGTTGCAGGTTGCTGGAATATCTAGTCGCCATAGGGTGTCAGCGGCGGTCTCTCCTTCTACAATGAAGATTTTTTTGTCGTTGGCAATAGCTTGCTGTATTTTCTTGTATTTGTAGATAGGGATGTCTTCTCTGTTAATTCCGTTTAGTCCAGGTACATACTCTCTTTTACTGCCATCCCATTGCTGCTGAAAGCAATTTTTCTTGCCATTGCCATAGTCAATTCTTTTTACCTCAACAAAACGCTTACCGTTTCTGTCTGAGTAGGGAAAATACCTGG
This sequence comes from Okeania sp., assembly GCF_983059655.1. Taxonomy (NCBI): domain Bacteria; kingdom Bacillati; phylum Cyanobacteriota; class Cyanophyceae; order Oscillatoriales; family Microcoleaceae; genus Okeania; species Okeania sp. Next base: position 3,346 of record NZ_CEZPJD010000721.1, on the reverse strand, counting down.
TCTGCTTTGGCCTGGGTGGTTTGTTCCATGATTCCTCCCATTCTCCTGCTTTTTGTTTGATGGCTTTGAATATGGCTTTGGTGTCTCCGCAGTTGTAGCAGTCATATTTGCCATCGTGCTTATTGATTGAGAGGTTGTGGCCTCCGCAGTTTGGACAAGTATATTTACCTTCTTTTGTGCGATCGCCTAGCAGGTGGAGGTAATTACGAATGTCAAAGTTTGAAGGGTTGTTATTGTTTGATTTTTGTGTTATAATATTCATTGTATTGAGAAAAAAAATAACGAAGGCAATACTTGCGAGTGGTGTTGCCTTCTCTTCATTCGCCTTTAAAGAGAAATGTAATAATTCTTAACAGTCACGATAGTGCTTGCTCACATCTAAGACTACCTACTTTTTAACCCACTCAGCATAGATTCTGGTTTATCAACGTACTTATCAAGCAGTTATCCCTCACGCACAATCACACCACTCTCCTCAAAATGATCGGGATGGGTTAAGAAAGCTGGCAACCTCTCCCAAGCATCAACAAAGGAATCACAAAAAATCTCATCGTCATCAACAATCACCCTATAAATTCCGTCACCCATATTAGTAATCGAGCAACTCATAGCTCCATCATTAAAGCCTCCAAAAAATTTTAATTCGTCAGCAGTATATTTACCAGGGGTGTCGGTTTCAATACCATGAAAAATAATCGTATTGTCAGGTTCATAGCCATTGTAGATGCGCCTATACCAAACACATTTTTTAGTCACTTTAACGCTCTCAAAAATAAGCTTTACCACAAACTAATTTTCCTTAACCCATTCAGTATAAACTCTGACATCATCAGGGTCTTTTCTACTAGGATAATAAGCAGGTTGTTTAGCAAGTCTAAAACCATCTCTTTTTAGCCAATTATCCATAGAAGCGACAAACTCTTCTGCTAGTTGCTTACTGCTAATAAGTCTCACATCTACAGTCATTCTGATACTCATAATTACCTCTTTTATTTTATTGATTGCAGTTGGAAAGCACGTTGTATTTAAGTTCAATGATATCGCTAAATAAATTCTTTGATTATTGTGAGTACAGTCTTGCCAGTTTGAAAATTGCGACCACCTAGTTTAAGAATATTTTTGATAATGTAACTGTCAGTTTTTCCTGCTCGCACTGCCGACATTACATCTGATACCACTGATGTCGCTATCGGAGTTACATTATGCAATGCCTGAGTTACAGTATTTACATCATCAGTTACTGCAACTTCCTGTAACTCTGAGTGGGAATTATAACAATTATTAGTTGATAGCATAATATCACTATTAGTAATAGCAGTTTTATATGTGCTATCATTTACTACAAATTTACTAATGTTGGCAGGTGAATTTCCTTCTTTAAATTCTTGATAGTGTCCGTGTGTTGGATGCACTGACAATTCATCATCAACTAGACAAGGATAGGCTTGATTAGTAATAACTGATAGCACTTCTCTTAAACCAGTTCGTCTGGCAAATTTTACTGCTACTTTACATAACCTAATACAGACATAATTCTCTAAAAAGTCTCCCATTCCTTCCAACCCCATTGCTTTGATATTTCCAGACTGGGAACAGAAAAAAATTAGCATATTGAACTTACGACATTCAGAGCCTAGCCTAATAATTGCTTCCTCTATTAAGCTGCCTTTTTTCTGTTTGTTTGCGTAGGCAATGATTGAAGGCCACTCGTCAAAGACATAGACACTGAATGGCAGGTTTTTGTTTTGTCGCTTTTGCTCCTTTCTTTTATCTAGTTCGTTTAGCGTTTGCTGAATTGTAGTTAGTATCTCGTCATATTTGTAGATGACTGGGATACCTTTGTCAAAGTCTTTGCCGTCGTCGTGGGGGTTGCAAATAGTTAGGTTTTCAATAGTGCCTATCTCCCCACAAAAGTATTTAATAAGACTTGACTTGCCACACCCGGAGTTGCCCATCAGCACTATACTTACCCCCCGCTGTAAGACTTCTTTGAGTTGGATGGGTTGAATAATGTCGTTGACTGGTTTTGCTTCTGGTAGTAGTAATGGGTTAACTGCTGCTGACTTGAGAGACTGCCTAAACTGTGCCAACCCCTCTTCCTCAGCTATTTGATGATAGGTTGCCAGCTTTTTGTTAATTCTGCTTAGTCGGTAAGCGGTGAGCAATAAACCACAACTGGCTATATACACTAATGCTTTTGCCTGTCGGTTGGTTTGTAGTTGTTGTTGTGGCAGGTTGGTAAAGTTGTAAGGAATGCCAGTTCGGATGGTACAAGCAGCAACTATGGCGGTTGATAAACCTGCTAAACGACACCCCCATTCTATTGATTGGAGAAATGGTTTAATGTTGTGAGTTAGCATCATGTTTCCTTGTAAGAAAAAACTGTTAGGGTGTTGTGCCCTGGCTTTTATATTTAGATTATCCAAACTGACAGTAAAACTGCGGTTAATGCGCTAACAAATAGTATTGTTTTGCTATAAATTTCTTTGATTTTTTCTGGGAGGAAAAGTATAGCTACTAAATCAATCAACAATAACAACAGTAGTGGGAAAAAAGTCAATATTCTGATGATATAGTGGTCAGTTGATAGGATAATTGCTGTTGCATACCCAATAAAGAATAGACAGATTAAGTCGAAGTGTAGATATTTTTCACTCCAGGTTTTTAGTTGACTTAGTAGTTGTTGCATATCCTGGAAAAATCACTAATTTTTGATGTGTGAAGTTTTGTTATTACTGGCTCCAAATGGTTCGACTGTTTTTATCCAAGGGGAGATAGTTACAGTTAGAAATGAGGCTATTTATCCTTTAATTTATTTCTTTGCTAGCAGGCAATTCTAGACACTCTAACAAATCACATATCGTACTCATGTGTCCTACGCTAATAAACGACTCTGGCTCTTCTTTTTCCGTCTTTTTGTTATACAGAACAACCGCATCGTTGCTTACTTTTAGCTCGTATTAACTAGTAGACAACTCGCCACTTTCAAAGGCTTTGTGTAGTTCTGAAGTTTTTTTGTATTTCATATTTTGCTTTCTTTGTAATGTAAGGTTTTGCTGGTTTTAGCGTTAGTCGGCTCGACTGTGCTTATCCAAGGGAGGATAGTTGCAGTTAGAAATGAGGCTATTAGTAGGGAGGCTAATATTGCTGAGGATGATGGTTTTTGTAGTATTAAATATTCAACTAAGCCTTTTCCTGTTTTGGTTTTGTTTTGGTAGGGAACTATTTGGGCTAGTCGTTTAGGCTGTCGGCAATTAAACATTTTAATTTCTCCTAACGTCTAGCTCAACTTGTTGATTTGTGTTTCTACTATCTTCCAAGATATTGAAAGTTTCATAACTGGCAA
>NZ_CEZPJD010000720.1:0-4058 GCF_983059655.1 Okeania sp. | reverse complement strand
AGTTAACGATCGAAGTACGAAAATTGGGGTAATTTATTTTCTGCTATTCCCTAAAAGATAGTTATCGCTTCCCCGGAGTGCATCTCAACTCAACATTACTATTGGACAATAGTTAAAAAAAACAATCTGCTGAAAGTTAGCGTTCCTAAAGAAGAAATATCTAGCCAAAAACTTTAGTCAAGCATCCTACAAGGTAGCGATCGCTTCCCCTGACTGTATCTCAACTCAACATTACTATTGGACAATAGTTAAACAAAAATCAATCTGCTGAAAGTTAGCGTTCCTAAAGGAGAAATATCTATAGGACTTACGCAGATACGCTATATATAGTACTCATAACTATTGGACAATAGTTACTGGACTCTATACACAGTGTCTTTGCGTAAGTCCTGATCTAGAATTTTAGTCAAGCACCCTAAAAGATAGCGATCGCTTCCCCGGAGTGCATCTAAATTTAACATTACTATTGGACAATAGTTAAAAAAAAATCAATCTGCTGAAAGTTAGCCTTCGTAAAGAAGAAATATCTAGGCAAAAATTTTAGTCAAGCATCCTACAAGGTAGCGATCGCTTCCCCTGACGGTATCTCAACTCAACATTACTATTGGACAATAGTTAAACAAAAATCAATCTGCTAAAAGTTAGCGTTCCTAAAGGAGAAATATCTATAGGACTTACGCAGATACGCTATATATAGTACTCATAACTATTGGACAATAGTTACTGGACTCTATACACAGTGTCTTTGCGTAAGTCCCGATCTAGAATTTTAGTCAAGCACCCTAAAAGATAGCGATCGCTTCCCCTGAATGTATCTAAATTCAACATTACTATTGGACAATAGTTAAAAAAAAATCAATATAAGGAAAGAGTCCAGTAGAGTGTGTTAGACGGCATTAATTACTCGCTATCATCAGGTATTTAACAATCCGTCGTAACGCACCATTTTTAATTAACCGGGTATCATAATCATGGTGCGTTACATTTCATTAACGCACCCTACTGAACTAAGATTGCTATTCTTTCAAAAAGATAGTTCACGTTTGCTATTCACACAATCTTGAAGGTATAAATCAATTAATTGTTGATAGGAAATTCCTTTTTATTGTGCTTTTTTTTCAAAATATTCTATTACTTCAATTCCTAAAGATAAATTTACTTGTTGCTTGAGTTTTTTAGCATAAGGATTAGGACGACTTTTCATTTTAGTTAGGTCATATTCTGGTTTCATAATTTTATCCTTCATAAAGTTGACTTTCATTTTTAGTTGCTTTGCGGGCAGAAATAATTCAGATTACAGATTCTTGTTCTCGATAACAATGAACTATCAATAATATTCGCATTTTTGAGCTGATACCAAGCAACAAAAATCTATCCTCTAAATCAGAGTGTTGTTCATCCCAAAATTCAATAGCATTATCATCATAAAACACTGATTTTGCCTCTTCAAACGATACACCATGTTTTTTTTGATTAATCAGATTCTTTTCCTTATCCCACTCAAATCGCAATTGACTCATCTTTAGATTTTAAAACAAACTATTTGATTAATTTAGAGTATTTTAAATAAATATTTGTTTGTATCTAAAAAAAATATCCTCATCCAAAACGCTCCTGAAAAAGTTCTTGTTTTACTTCACGAATCAGGTCTAAAACTTGCTCTTGAGTTTCGATACCAGCTTCTTTAAAATCAGCTTTCATTTTCCTACGAGCTTCTTCTAAATCAATTGATTGATTTTCATCAGAAACAATAATTACCACTTCAACCTCCCGATCATTCGGCAAATTTTGACAAGGTTTAGTTAGAATTAATTGTCCATTTTTAACTTTAGCTTTAGTTTGAATAAACTCCATATTTAATTTCCTAGCATTCCTCATTTAATTGACTAAATTTATCTGAATTTATTTTATCATTTTTTATACTTGGACTAATATAGTTGTGATAAAATTCAGGTAATCATAATCACCAAAGGTAGAATTTTTAATGACAGAAACAAAAATAAAAATAGACCTACCACCACCTTTTCCCGATCATACTCAATTACCAGATGAAGACGGCACCTTTGTGAAAAATTTCCAGGAGCATCCCCAAAGTATCCTTTTAACTGATTCCATCGCACCAATTTTACAACAACGACACCCAGATGGAAATTATGCCATCGGGCAAGATAGTGGTATCTATTGGCGAGAAACAGAACCCCCCGAAAAAGGTGCAGAAGCACCAGATTGGTTTTATGTTCCCAATGTACCACCACTATTAAACGGTGAAATTCGTCGTTCCTATTGTCTGTGGCGAGAATATATGGCACCTTTAATTGCTCTAGAATTTGCCAGTGGAGACGGAACAGAAGAATTAGACAAAACTCCTTTGTCAGTTTCCGAAGATGGTGAAACAACAAAACCAGGAAAATTTTGGGTATACGAGCAGATTATCAAAATAGATTATTACGGAATATATGTCATCAAAACTGGCAGTTTAGAAATGTATCATTTAGAGGATAAGTCTTATCGCCAGATGTCTCCGAATGAGCGCGGTCACTACTTTATTAGACCCCTGGGAATAGAATTAGGAAAATGGGAAGGTTCCTATCAAAATCAAACTCTATCATGGTTACGCTGGTGGGACTCAGAAGGTAATTTATTGTTAACAGGAGCAGAAAGAGCAGAAGTAGAAAAAGCCCGTGGCGATCGCTTTGCCAACATAGCAGAACAAGAACGCCAACGGGCAGAACAGGAACGCCAAGCACGAAGAAATGCTATTCCTCAATTATTAGCAACGGGAATGAGTGTAGAACAAATAGCACAAATTCTGAGTTTAACTGTTGAGGAAGTAAAAATAATGAATAATGAATAATTAATAATTAATAATGGATAGTTAATAATTATTTCTGGTTACAGCAAATTTCGAGTACATGAGGTACAAGGTAAATGGTGAAAATATTGTAGTGCGGGCATCTTGCCCGCAAGAGTGTACCTCATAAAAACGGAAAGTGCGGTAAAACCATCGGATTCATTAATTATCAATTATTCATTGGTAAGAATATCATCAGGACTTAAGCATCCAAATTTGGAGAATAGCCCGGTTTCTGCGTAAGTCCTAAAAATGAGAAAGTGATGAAAATTTCTGGTGATTAGCTAATACAGCAGATTCCAAGTATAAGCAGTACAGATATTAACAATTCAATCTTCCCAGTGCGGGCATCTTGCCCGCGATGGGTGTACCTCACTAAAGTTGAATCCGCTGTATTATACCAAGCGTGATAAATTTTTGTTACAAATGGTAGAAGTAAGAAAGAAGGAAGAGGGAAGACCGAAGTTGGGGTAAATATTGAAAAAAAGGGAAAAAAGATAGATATAACTATCTCAAATGAACTGGAACAGCTATTTTTAAGCATATCCGATTAATATCCACCTTTTTGTAGCATTCTTTTTTCAAATTGGTATTATTGAGTCTATAAATTTTCTCAAGTTCCATTTGATTTCAACCACTCTTGATAATGCTGTTCATTACCGCCAAAAGATTCAACTGAAACTTGAGGTTCTCGTTCATAAACCAAAGATTTATATTCCTCAATAGTCATTGGTTTTTTCTCACAATATGCAATAATAACTTCACGGAATAAAGGCATATTTTGCAAGTCGGGTTCATAACGTTCTACATGAGAAACTATCCAGTCCGTAGGAATTGCCCTTGAAGAACGAAGATTAGCTCCAGAACCAGTAGAATAGAGTCGCCGACCAATTTCTTGCTCATATTGTCTTTTTTCTACTGGTTGCCAATCATAACTAGCACGAATAAGACGAGTTGTTTCATCTTTTTCAATTAACCCTCCTGAATGTCTAACCCATTGCTCGCCTTGTTTTACCATGTAAATAATTAGAGTTGCTCGATTGTCTAATAATTGTTCAATATTTTCATTCATTGTCTTTCTCTTTGTGGTCTGCAAATGATGTTTCTCCGTTCTACTAAACTTACCCAAACTTACCCATGCACGATTGCATAAGCTTTGGAGCTAGCTTCCTGTTTTGCGTTCCGCAATGCTGCGCAAACACAGAAG
>NZ_CEZPJD010000719.1:2351-4073 GCF_983059655.1 Okeania sp. | reverse complement strand
CTACTCCCTTAGTTTTATAGCTAATGGGATAATTTTTTATTTGGAAGTCCCTAAGGAATATTCAGAGATTTTTTTACTGCTTCTTGTACCAATACAAGAATTTCTGATGGTAAGTCTCCTATTTTTTTGTGAAAAACTGAATTGCTAACTGTAGCAATTTTATCTGCCCTAATTAATGAAGTCTTTTTTAAACCTGTTTGTAAGAAATTAGGATGTTCTTCTGACATTAATACCCAAGTTGTTTGTAAATTACTGTTAGTAACTTTTGAAAAGATTCCTAAAATAATTGCTTCTTCTCTATGAATTGCTAAAATTAGTGCAGGTCTAACTTTTGTAGAAGTTAAATCGCTAAAAGGGAAGCGAACTAACCAAATTTATTGAGGTTTAGGATTCGACATTGTAAATGTCATCTTCTGGTTCGTTCCACTTTGAAAAACCTGTTTCTGCTAGTTGCATTATGGTGATAGTTTCAAGTCTTTCCTCAAGGTCTTCTATGAGGGTTATTTGTTCCTGAATAGGTAACTGAAATATCAGAGCTTTTATTTCTTCTATAGTTGGATTTTGAATCATTTTTAAGTACAATTATTATTTTGAGATGGTTAAATAGAGTTATTTAGATTTTAACATCTAATTAATATTAGATTACAAAAACTCGACTTTTCCAATCATTTCTTGAGGTTCCAATACTTCCCAAATCAGAATTAACCCCCGTAAAATTTCGCCAATTGAGCGACTTCCCTTAATACAATAAGCAATTCCATTATGTGAAAAGCCAGCATAATGTAGTCGCAAAAAATCTCTATCCTGAGTAAAAATAACCCTATTTTGATTAGCAGCAAATCTCAATTGTTCCTCATCTGACAGAGAAATTAAATTCGCCCCAGAAGTAGTAGTTACATCAATATTTCGTCGTATTAAACCATCAGCTATTGCATTAGGAGCATTTTCATCCAGATGAAACTTAATTTTTTGCACCATGACTTTCTCTTAATTTTTTTGCCACTAAAGAAGGAGTTTCAGCTTGCTTTGCTCTAGCAAATTCTTCATCCTCCAAAATTTGTTGCCTAATCTCCTCTAAATGGTCGTGATAATAAGTCAAAGCAGCATAAACATCAGCTAAAGTAATACTAGGATATTGAGAGACAATTTCATCAGGTGAAAGCCCCATTTTTTCATGGCAAATAACAATATCTTCTACTCTAATTCGATGTCCAGCAATTCGAGGTTTTCCACCACAAATTCCTGGAGTAATTTCAATGTGTTCTGTAATTGTAGATGTTTTAGACATAACCAATTTTGAAATATAAATAATGTAAGCATTCAGCAGTCAGTAATCAGCAATCAGCTATGAATTAACTGCCTTTATAGGAGGAATTAGTATTGAGAGATTTAAGGAGAATTCAAAGTATTGAAAAAAACAGCTAACCTTGGCCTTAGCAGTGTATATTCATGATTTATGAAAGAAGCTCAAGACTGAATGCGAGCTACCTGTTTGCGCAGCATTCCGTAGGAAATACTTACCAAATAATAGACCTATTGTAGCATACAAAAGTTTCTTGATAGCAATTCCCAAAAAGCGTAATATCTAATATAGTATCCGGATAATTAGTTATCGTATTTGTATAATGACACTGAATAAATATGCTTTTAAAATACTATTAGACATCTGGCGATAAGAAAAAATAAAATCAATTATCCCAGACAAATTATCAATTATTTCCC
>NZ_CEZPJD010000719.1:0-2251 GCF_983059655.1 Okeania sp. | reverse complement strand
TCAGCAGAAAATTATTTATTTGTGTGAGGCAAACTCAATGTACAAAAGACTAAAAATTAGACATATTCTAACTAGCACTTTAACAACAATAGCTAGTATTACCATAATCTCAATTGGCAGTATAGAGAGTTCCCAGGCAGAAGAATCTTATACTCAGTCATTACAAGAACTCTATGATATGCGTGATCGCACAGTTGCGCAATTAGAATCTCTACCTACTCCCAGAAAGCAATTATTCTTTTCTGATAACAATGATGACACTGTATTAGAAAAGCAAGAAAACTTGCTACAAAGATTACAAGAAATTGAAGTTCAAATATTAATTGAACAACGAGCCAACGATAACTGGCGTCAAGCATTAACCCTGGGCGCTCAAGCATCAGAAGTAGGAGAAACACCAAATGCAACTGTCAAAACTAGAGAAACAGAAAAACACCTCTGGCAACAAGCTATTTATAACTTAGAAGCAATTCCTACTGATTCATTGATAGCAGAAAAAACTACTAAAAAGCTCAAAGAATACCAGCGTAGTCTGAATGATTCTTATTATCAGTTAAACCTAACAAAATCAAACTTTTTAGAGAAAATTCGTAAAGACAGTGGTCTATCTAGCAGAGCAACGATCGCTATTTGTAACCTCCGGCGAAAATGTTTAGACCTAAACGGCAATAAACCACCCGCCAGCCCAGCTAGTTTAATTAAAGTTCCTGTTGCTGTGGCAGCAATGCAGAAAGCGTCTCAAGAAAATATCAGTTTAGATACTCCTATATATGTGAGTAGGGGAAACTTTACCGAAGATGCTTCAGAAATTAGGGCTAGAAAACCCTATCCCCTTAAAACTCTAGTTGGGCAAATGATTGACCATAGTAGCAATATTGCCACAAATCAACTTATTGATTATTTAGGACAACCTTATATTAATAAAGTTCTCAAAGACGATGGCTACAAAGTGATGAGTGTCAACTACAAACTTATGGGTAACAAGATCATGCCCAAAAATCCAGGTAAAGGTCGCAATACCCTAACTAGCAACGAACTGACAGACATGATGGTCTCAATATATAATTATGAGTATCCAAATTCTGATGTATTGATAGAAGCTTTAGCCCGTCAGAAGGATAGATTATTAGGATATGCTGCCCTAGAAGAATTACCAGAAGTTAAGTGGCTTGGTGAAAAGACGGGAGAAAATTCTCGCGCTCTGGGTACTACTTTAGGATTAAGTATTAATGGTGAAGTGTATGTAATAACTGTAATTGATAGTCGTGGCGGACGCGATCCTCAGATTCGTCGCTCTATTAATAAGGTGGCAAAATATTTAATGGATAATGATGGTTTGCTCTCGTATAGATGATGAACTATTCACCTAATTTATGGAGTGGAGGAGTGGGGGAGTAGGGGAGTGGGGGAGTGGGGGAGATAGGGAGTAGGGATAATTTTTCAGTGGTGCTGCATTGTAATTATTCTTGTTACGAGAACAGTGGGAGCATCTTGCTCCCGTGCTAGGCATCTTTTGTTCTTGTATACTATTATGCTACCAAGATTACTCATTTTTCTACCTTTTCCCCTATTGTATTCCTGAATTTCCGTAGTTATGACTCGGTCTTCCTGACTCCAGCAGCTAAAAGCACATACCCCTTGCAAAGACAGCAAATGGGTTCTATTTCATTCAATTTCTTTAATTACGCGACAGGGGTTCCCCACTGCAACAACATTTTTAGGAATATCTTTCGTTACTACGCTTCCAGCACCAATAACTGTATTATTTCCAATCTTTAAACCAGGAAGAATTATACAACTGCCTCCGATCCAAACGTTATCACCTATTTCAATGGGATAAGCCATTTCTTTACCTGCCATTCTTTCTGCAACATTTATTGGATGAGTAGCAGTGTAAATTTGTACATTAGGACCTAACTTGACATTACTACCAATTTTCACAATATTGCAGTCAAGAATAACACAACCAAAGTTGGCATAAAAATTATCTCCAATTTGGATGTTATACCCGTAGTCACATCTGAAAGGAGATTCTATCCAACAATTTAGATCGCTTTGGAATAAATCTTTGATAATTTTGACCCTTTCTTCTTGACTACCATCTGGAATACTATTCAATTTTTGACATAAACTTTTAGCTCTTTGTCTATCTTTTAGTAGGTCTTGATCAAAGGCATTATAATATTGCCCGTTTAACATTTTTTGCCTTTCTGTAGTTTGATTTTGGCTTGACTTCATAACAGAGATATTA
>NZ_CEZPJD010000718.1:0-4073 GCF_983059655.1 Okeania sp. | reverse complement strand
AATAAATTATCAGATATGGGAATTACAATTTATGGGGTACAAGCATTAAATCGTCGTCATGCAACAATGTTTTATCAAGAATTGGCAGAAAAATCTGGTGGTTTTCATATCAAGTTAGACCAATTTGCTTATATTAATGATTTATTTTTAGCAGTTTGTTATCAACAATCTTCAGATGAAGAGCTGCAAGTTTATGAGCAAGAAATTGTAGATATGGGGCGGATGAATCGTGGTTTAAATCAAATTTTTAATACCATGTTAAATCGAGAAGAAACCAGTATTTATGAGTCAGCCGATTTACGAGTTGTTACGCCGGGAAGGTTCCAAGTTTTAGAAGTGGATGAGAATAAACCGATTAAAAATTTTGTTCTAGAAAATGGTTTAACTTTTAATAAAGGGCGTGGTTTTTATGAATTTACGAAGACCGAAACTATTCAAGGGAAAAAAGAAATTATTTTAATGGATCGAGCAACGGGAGATTTATTTGAGGGTGAATCAGCGCGAGAAATTTTAGGTTTGCCTCATGGTACAACAGTGCGAATTAAACCTAATAATTTGGAGAAATATGTGGTGTTTGTTCAGAGTACATCGGTGAATCGGAAATTAATTGGTGGAACTCGTTTTTTGTATGAAGTTGAAGATTGGAGTAGGTAAGAAGGAAGAGGGAATAAGGAAGAAGCTATTGGTAGCGGGGTAATGCCTAATACCATTTCTCAAAAACTTTTCTACACTTTCTTAAGTAGGGGAGTAAGGGAGTGGGGGAGTAGGGGAGAGATAAACATCATAATAATTAGCATTAACTCGCTAATAATTAGGAAATAAGTTATTAAACCTGTGTTAATTACTTAATAACTGAAGTTTCTCTCAAGTATAGCATTAGTTTTGGGAATTGGTATAAGAGGTTGTCTGAGAAGTCCCATTTGCTACATTAAAGCCCCCTAAATCCCCCAATTTTGGGGGACTTTTACCAGCTAATAGATTCTTGTTCCCCCCAAACTTGCTATGCTTTATAAACATCTTTCTTAACATAAAAATTGACACGCATAGACAAATTATGTTCAAGACTTTCAAAGCCTTTTTTCTAGAGAAAAAATGTATTTAAAAGTACATTTATTTTGATAAATTAAGTAGTTTTACTTGGATACTATTACTATTTCTCTCTTCTCTCCTGCTCCCCTTCTCCCCTGCTCTCCGCGTCTGGTGCGTCTGGTGCGTCTCCGTGTCCCCGTGTCTGAGGAGTTCCTTATAAGGGATAGCAAACTTGGGGGGGCTCGGGGGGCAAAATTCAGTATCAAAAAACTTTTCAGATATCCTCTTACAAATTTTATATTGCATCAGTGAAAGCTTAATAATTAGTAATAAAAAACCCTATCCCTTTAACCCTTTCTTTCTATTCTGCCTTCTGCCCTCTGCCTTCCTTTTTTCAAAGTATGAGTATTCAACCAAACATGATGTTACTTCTGCTATAAAATTGGTATTTCGATAATAAACCAAAATAATTTTAACCAAAGCAGAAATCAAAAATGCCAAAAGATTCTACAAATAAAACATTTAACAGCCAACATAACACCAACAACGACTTTGAATTTCTTTTCACTCGTTCCATAGAGTTTCGTCAAGAAACAATATATTTCATTATCGTAGACCGCTTTTTTGATGGAGACCCCAGGAATAATGAAGGTCCAAATCCTAAATTATATGACCCAAATAAAGAAAAATGGGGTTTATATTGGGGTGGAGATTTACAGGGAATAATTGATAAACTTGGCTATCTCAAAAATATGGGAATTACAGCTATTTGGATGACTCCTTTATTTGAACAAATTGAAGAAGAATTATTTGAAATGGCTCCCATTCATGGCTATTGGGCAAAAGATTTTAAACGACTAAATCCTCGTTTAGTAGACAAAGATGATGAAATTTCCTTAGTAAAAAATCAGGAAACAGTTTTCGACAAATTAGTCGCAGCAGCTCATGATTTAGGAATAAAAATAATCCTGGATATTGTGTGTAATCATAGTAGCCCAGATGCAGGTGGTAAAAAAGGTCAGTTATTTGATGATGGAGTTTTAATTGCTGATTTTCATAACGATGTTAACGACTGGTATCACCATTATGGCGAAGTAGAAGATTGGGATGAAAAATGGCAAGTTGAAAATAGAGAATTGGGAGGATTAGCAGATTTTAATGAAAATAATTCTGACTATAGAGATTATATTAAATCAGCAATTAAGTTATGGTTAGACCGTGGAGTAGATGCCCTACGAATAGATACAATTAAACATATGCCATTATGGTTTTGGCAAGAATTTTATGCTGATATTAAAAGTCATAAACCTTCAGTCTTTGTCTTTGGGGAATGGATTTTTAGCGGACCTTATGATGCTGCTTCTCTGGAGTTTGCTAATAAGTCTGGAATGTCAATGTTAGACTTTGGTTTTTGCGTGGCAATTCGACGCGCGCTAGGAAAATGTGAACCAGGAGGATTTCATATTATTCAAGAATTATTAGACAAAGATAATGTTTATAATAGCGCTAGTGAGCTAGTTACTTTTGTTGATAACCACGATATACCCAGGTTTCAAAATTTGAATCCAGACCCAGGAATTTTGAGGTTAGCTATTAATTTAATTATGACTTCTCGTGGTATTCCCTGCATTTATTATGGTACAGAGCAGTATCTTTATAATAATACAGATGGTGGGGAAGAACCTTATAATCGCCCGATGATGGAAAAATGGGATACAGATACACCAATTTATCGGGATGTTAAATTATTATCAAAAGTACGTCGAGTTAATCCTGCAGTTTCTCTGGGAAGTCAATGGCAAAAATATATTAGTGAGGATGTTTATTGTTATGTACGATGTTACCGAGATTATCGTTGTTTTGTAGCAATTAATCGAGGTGATTCAGTAACAATAGAACGGGTAGAAACTGATTTGGAAGATGGAGAATATATTTGTATTTTAACGAAGCGCTTTTTTGAGGTAAAAGATGGCGCATTACATAATTTAGAATTGGGTGTACAAGACATGATTGTGATTAATTATTTAGGCGATCGCGTTAAGGGAAAAGTAATCGTCCGAGCGCAATTAAATGGAGTTTCAACAAATCCTGGAGAAGCAATAGTAGTAACAGGAGATTGTCCTGAATTGGGGAATTGGGATATTAGTAAAGCTTACCAGTTAGAGTATATAAATTCTAATACTTGGTTTAATGAAATTCCCTTTAATGAAAGTGCTGGAAAAGTAATTGCTTATAAATATGCAATTGTTTACCGGGATGAAAATGGAAATGAAACAGAAATTCCACAGCGAGAAAATTTAGTTTCTCGACAATGGTTATTAGCTGAAGAGGGTACGGTTAAGTGGCAAGATAATTGGGCTTGTTGAAGAAGGAAGAAGGAAGAGGGAAGAAGGAAGAAGTTTAATTTTTAGGTGGTGATTATTGAAAAAGGAAGAAGGAAGAGGGAAGAAGTTAAATTTAATGAAAAAGAGAAACTTATAATTGATAACTTAATTTTGCCCCCCGAGCAAGCCAATTCTGGGGGGAACAAGAGTCAATTTGCTGGTAAAAGTACCCCAAAGTTGGGGGATGCGCGGGGGCTTTTTAGTTGGAAACTTTTGCTAGGGGTTTCTCCCTACACCTTCTGAAAATTTATTTGACTGATAACTGATAACTGATAACTGAATTATGCCCCCCTATCCCCCCAATTATGGGGGGAACAAGAGTCAATTTGCTGGTACAAGTCCTCCAATTTTAGGGGATGCACGGGGGCGCGTGATGTAGCAAATAAGACTTTTCGGACAACCTCTAATTCAATTTTCTGGAAGTATAATAAAAGTTATACATAAATATAGTCATATATAGTCAAGTGATGTCAAATATCTCCGTTTACTTGTATAAAAGAGCGCCTTTATATTTGACAAAATTTAATAACTCAAAGGCCATATGTTTAATAATATAATGAAATTGCCTGGTAATTTCAGACTAAATAAAAATAAAAATTCCTAAATCCTCGAATCCTAATATAATTTTAACCCCTTGATTTATGAGATTAGTTGAGAGAC
>NZ_CEZPJD010000717.1:0-4080 GCF_983059655.1 Okeania sp. | reverse complement strand
ATTCCCTTGCATCAAAGCAGCAACTCCATTTAAAGATCTAATTTCTGGCTGAGTGGCGTCCAGCTCCAAAGCAGACTTCAAAGCTATTTCTGCGGGCCCGGGATTTAAGTTATATAGATAAACAAAAGCCAAATAAGCATAGGCAAAGGGGTTTTGAGAATCTAATTCAGTCACCCTAGTCAAAGCAGCGATCGCTCCATCCGCATCCTGTTGTAAAACCCTGGCCAAACTTAACCCATAGAGCAACTCTAAATTATTGGGGTCTTGCTGCAAACGATATGCCAAAGTTTTTTCTGCTTGTTTGGTGTAATCTTGGACTGGATCGTACTGGTTAACTCGCCCCACTTCCTCAAATACGGTTTCCAAACCTTTTATTCCCAGAGGTAACTTTTGTCCCCACATCCGTAACTGTGTCACCAAATCTAATTCTGGTGCTGGTAATATTTCGGCCTGGGGGTCCACTTCAACACGCACGGGGGGTTGTATGGGAATAGGATAAGTTTCCCCAGTTTTCCGGTTAAGGTAAGTCGCTTCTAATATGTAATTTCCCGATGAAATATTGGCAGGGGGTAACATTCCTATTCTTTCAATAATTTCAAACCCAACCTCAGACTTATTTGCTGGAGACAGACCAGGGTATAAACTCCCCATTCCAATAGCGCGATCGTGAATGAAATGAGACACATTATTATCAGAAACTAATGGTTGAAGCAATGCGCGATCGATGTTTTCGTGGCGATAAGTTAACAACACTAAACCAGACTGTAATTCTTGCCAAGATCCAGACCATTTATAGGTAATAGGTATTGGCACTCCCGGTCGAATTTTTGGCGATAAAATTACATAGTCTAATTTGACTTTTTCCTGTGGTTTATTCAGAGGATGAACTTCTACAGGCAAAAACTGATTATGATAAAGATTTAAGTTGCTATTATCTGGCAACTGCCAACTTTTTTGTAGTTGAAAATTCGGGTTTTGTTTGATGGTATTAACAATAGCAGCTTGAGCTTTTTTAATTCTTTTGACCGAACCTTGGTCATTAGTTTTCGTGACAAACCAAGAGAGCGATCGCACATCTTGAGGTACTTGTTTTAAATTAGTTCCTACTTGCCTACCGTAAACCTGTAAATTTTGCAAAGCACCGTAATAATTTAAGTTATGTTGATTGATTTCTGGAGTGGAAGGTAAAACTCCTAAAGTTGACCGTAAATAGGGGTCAGTTTTGATAATTTCAGCAATTACTTTTTGATGAGGCCATTCTTTACCTAAATGAGCATAATAAACACTGCCAGGACTCAACCAGGCAGAAATTTTTCTGAAGAAAATTCCACCCACAGGCCAAATATTTAATACCATTAAAATAATAGCTAAACCAATAGTAAACCAGCGAATTTGTTTTCCTACTTTTCTGGGAAACTGCATTAAACCAAAGGCTAATAAAATTGATAAAATTGGCAGTAATGGCAAAGTGTAGCGGAAATCTTTATTGATATTGAGGGAGCAAATGAGATAACCGCCAATTAAAAATATAGTTAGCCATCGGCAAGAGTGAAAGTAATTTGATGATAATTTATCCTGTTTTTTGAATGACCGAATTAGGTAAAAAAATAATCCACCAATAGGAATAATTAACAGAGGCAAAGAAATATGATAAGGCAGCAGTTTCCAATAATAAAGCCAAGCATCCAAACTCAATAAATTGGGGTCGCCTTCAGCAATAGCAGAATCTACAGTTGCCCGCTTACCAGCAGTTAACATTAATAGCCAATTTGTTCTCGCCCAAGGGTAAAAAACTGCCACAGATAAACACAGAGAAAAAATGAGTTGAATTAACTTTTGCCACTGCCGTTTTCTGAGAATATTTACCCCTATCGAAAGTAATGGAATGAAGAGAAAAAATATCGTAGTTTGTTTAACTAAAATTGCAGCACCAAAAGCCAAACCAAAAGCAGTCGCCCAAAGCCAATTTTTTAGATTTAAAGATATAAGTAAATTATTTGCTACAGCAGATATTTTTGACATAAATTCATCGAAAATAAAGGCTTTTTCAGGATTAAAATTAAATTTTTCTATGTCAATTTTTCCCGTTTTATTTTCCCTGTTTACTGTTGCCTGTTGCCTATTAAAATTAAATTTTTCTATGTCAATTTTTCCCGTTTTATTTTCCCTGTTCCCTGTTCCCCATTCCCTATTCCCTATTCCCTGTTGCCTGTTGCCTGTTGCCTGTTGCCTATCCCAATACCAAAACGTCAAACAACAGAAACTTAAAGTTACCATTGCCGTGAGAGGATAGTCGAGTAAATACTGTAAACGATATCTATATAACCCTGGAAATAATATACATAAAACTGCTGCCCAAAAACCAACTTTTTGATTAAATAATTTGCTGCCTAAACTATAAACTGAAGTAAGTAAAATAGCACTAAAAAATAGATGTACTAATGTTGCTTGGTCAGCACCTCTACCAAAAATAACTTGAAATGGAACAGTAAGAATATAAGTCAACGGCGGAACCTTTGGCGAAAGTTCCCAAAAATGCTGCCACCATTCCCCAGAAAACAGTTGCACATTTTGAAAAGCACGCCAGTAAGTCAGGGAACCCGTAAGATAGTCAGCTTGATCCCAAGCAGGTACAGACTTATCAAAAGCAAACCAGAGGCGATCGCTCACCGCTGCGAATAACCATAGGATAGTTAAGGTAAGGATATGATTAATTTTAGGTTGTTCTTTTTCTTGGGCAATCATAAATTTCAGTTATCAGTTATCAGCAAAAATTGTAGGGTGCATATTTACGGCTAAAATTTAGACTGTGAAAGGGATTTTAACAATCGGTCGTAACGCACCATTTTAGTTGTATTGGCCTACCGCAAACTGCAGTACGAAAACTCAGCGGTGCGTTACGGCGCATAATACTTGACTGTTTAACCGTAGTTTGTAGTAAGCGCCCACACCCTACTGGACTACTCTTGTTCTAAACCTTCAGATAGTCGCCTAACAGCAAATTCCAACCCTGATAAATAATTAGAAATGGCATCCCAGACTCTCTCTAAATCAATACCATTCAAATAATCATGAACTAGAACATTTCTAAATCCAGATAATGCTCGCCAGTCCACATCCGGTGCATCTGCTTTTAAATCATCCGAAAGTTGTTGTGTAGACTCCGCCATTGTTTGCAATCTTCTTAATACCGCATCTTGCACCAAAGGATTATTCATAAAATTTTCCCTATTATTGCCTGTGTAATCTCGGATGCGGTCAATGCACTCCAAAATGTGGGTCAAATAAACGCGATCGCGCTCTGGGTTCATAAAGATTTAGCCTCCATCAATACCCGTTCCTTAATCAAAGGACTTAACCCCTTTTCCGTCACAATATCCACTCGACAACCCAATAAATCCTGCAAATCCATCAATAATCCACCGGGAAACCAAGGAGTAATTTTTTCCAAATCATAATCAATCAACAAATCAATATCACTGGTTTCTTTATCTTCTTCCCTTGCTACTGAACCAAACACCCGTAAATTAAAAGCCCCATGCTGTTCAGCAATCTTGAGAATTTCACCACGTTTTTCTTGTAATAATCTCATTAATGACATTGCTTTTCATTCCTGCTTTATAAAACTGAAATAACTTTAAGTATACAACATGAAATATTAGCCAAGTTTAATACAAATTATCAAAAATATTGCTATTTGTCAAAAATTATGTTATCAATTATCAATTATCCATCCCCAAAAACTATGACTGCAAAAGTTAACTATCCTCATATAAAAATAGAGGAAAATCAACCCCCACGACTACAAAGAATACCCAGAGTGCGCATTGCTCAAATTGTTATGGATTATTTAGCTTATGGATGGTCTGTTGACGAAATGTGTCGCCAACATCCTTATTTAATGCTTTCGGAAGCTCATGCAGCAATGGCATATTATTTTGACCATGAGGATGAGATTAATGCAGAAATTCGTCAGGAGTGGGAGCAAGTACAACAGGAAAAATCTGCTGCTTCTCCCTCACCCTTTTTAGTACGAATGCGTCTCAAGGGGTTACTATAAAAATGTCGGTGGCACTTTAC
>NZ_CEZPJD010000716.1:2788-4088 GCF_983059655.1 Okeania sp. | reverse complement strand
AACAGTAAATAAACCGGGTTTTCGATAGTTAGGTGGTTTGGGCTTGTTAACCAATTCACTACTTCCAAACAATTTTGACAGTTGTTTAAAACTTTTGAAAGATTCAACAATGCCGTTGCATATTTGTTGAGCACTAGAAGCATACATTGCGTTAAAATGTCTGTTCCATTTCATTTGCCCGCAAAGCTCGCCTTGAGTGACAAATCTATTTTCCCTAAAAAAAACTTGTCGGGCGTAATAAACAGAACAGTTAAACACTTTGTTGGCTTCACCGCACAAATATTCTAGGATGGCTGATAGATTTTTATCGGGATGCAGTAGAACTTGCTGGCATCCCATGTTTTTTGTTTTTTTGCTCATGTCTCCATTATCATCAAGTTGTCGATAAATATCAACCCATCAACATGAGAGACCAGCAAAAAATATATCGTCATGGCAACCATTCTATAGGTTTGGCCCATGTCCATTTAGTTTGGATTCCCAAGAGACGCAAGAAAGTCTTGGTGGGTCTAGTTAAAATAAGGTTGGCTGCTATCTTATCAGAAGTTGCCACAGAAAAAGGTTGGTTGATTAAAGCACTAGAAATAGCTCCAGACCATGTTCATGTATTGGTGGAGCATGGCTCTGATGTAGCCATTCACAAAATAGTTAAAGCTTTGAAAGGTAGGTCTTCAAGGGTTTTACGACAAGAGTTCCCTGAACTATGCAAACTACCTAGCTTGTGGACTCACAGCTATTTTTATGACACTACTGGAAAGGTTAGTACAACTAAGGTTCTGGAATACATTAACGACCCCCATCACGGCGACTAAAGTCGCCGAGTCGTTTTTCCGCCCCGCGCCTAAATTGACGGGGCTACCAAACTCCCGAGCTTTTTCCGTGTTGTAGTTTTCGTTAAGAATTGTAACGCAATTATTAGCTCTCCGGGCAAGGCAGAAGGCAGAGGGCAGAGGGGAAAATGTAGTCTAGACATAAGCCTCTATGCTTTGCCTAAAAAGGATTTAAGCCACTCGTCAAACAAAATTTGGTTCTACTATATATTGGTAGGTATGAATCCCCCACTAATCGCCTTCTGCCTTCTTCAAAATTATGTTGAAGAAAAGGCTATTCTTGATATTCCCTCAAAAAAAATAGCCCCCAGCAAAGGAGGCTATAAAACTAACTCGCTATTGTTTTACATTACTGATTTTTGTGATGAGGCGAGGTAAGTAAATCAAGAATCATTCATCTAGAAAAATCATTTATAGTTCCTACTTAGGCATGAGGATTGAATAAAATACAGAAGTTAAACAGCAAAGCT